>NZ_QPLS01000324.1:0-228 GCF_003665955.1 Halorubrum sp. Atlit-28R | reverse complement strand
TCGCGGGACTTAACACGCTCTCAGCAGTAACACAGAGTGAGGGCGCTTAGCTCAGTTTGGACAGAGTGCTTGGCTTCGGACCAAGTTGCCACGGGTTCAAATCCTGTAGCGCCCACTTCCTCACCGATCGCTTTTACACCGATCTCGATTTTCCCGTGGTGAACCCAGCCGAACGGGGACCGATCTGGGCGGCGCGACCGTCGCCGCCCCGCGTACCGCACCGTCGCC
>NZ_QPLS01000323.1:0-255 GCF_003665955.1 Halorubrum sp. Atlit-28R | reverse complement strand
GGGGGGGGGGGGGGGGGGGGGGGGGGGGGGGGGGGGGGGGGGGGGGGGGGGGGGGGGGGGGGGGGGGGGGGGGGGGGGGGGGGGGGGGGGGGGGGGGGGGGGGGGGGGGGGGGGGGGGGGGGGGGGGGGGGGGGGGGGGGGGGGGGGGGGGGGGGGGGGGGGGGGGGGGGGGGGGGGGGGGGGGGGGGGGGGGGGGGGGGGGGGGGGGGGGGGGGGGGGGGGGGGGGGGGGGGGGGGGGGGGGGGGGGGGGGGGG
>NZ_QPLS01000322.1:0-421 GCF_003665955.1 Halorubrum sp. Atlit-28R | reverse complement strand
GCTCTGCGCCACAAACTTTTCTGCACTGTCGACATCGCTGATCGTCAGCTTGCCGATCGTCGTCAACACCGCATCCGTCTCGTCCAGCGTCTCGCTGGCCGACGACAGCACCGCCGCGTCGTTCGTGCCTTGGATCGTGACCGTCACACTGGTCGGCGTGCCGTCCGCTGACGTCACCGTGAACGTGTCCGTCAACGTATCATCCACGTTCAACTCGTCATACGCCGAATTGGCCGTGTAGGTCCAGTTGCCGTCTTCGTCGATGCTGAACACACCGTGATCGCCGGCCACATTGCTCTGCGCCACAAACTTTTCTGCACTGTCGACATCGCTGATCGTCAGCTTGCCGATCGTCGTCAACACCGCATCCGTCTCGTCCAGCGTCTCGCTGGCCGACGACAGCACCGCCGCGTCGTTCGTG
>NZ_QPLS01000321.1:0-429 GCF_003665955.1 Halorubrum sp. Atlit-28R | reverse complement strand
ACCTGAAAGTACAATGTCTTCTGTCGCGTCGTAATCTCGGTCCGGAACAGGAACTGCAGACAAGAGTGCTTTGGTGTAGGGGTGTCTTGGAGTCTCGAATAAGTCGTTAACTGGCGCTCGTTCAACAACGTTGCCGAGATACATGACCGAGATTCGGTCTGCAATATGGCGAACAACGGAGAGGTCGTGAGTTACGAAGATATACGTTAGATTGTGTTCTTCATTCAATCGGTCCAGCATGTTGAGAATCTGTGACTGGACACTCACGTCAAGTGCGCTTGTGGGTTCGTCTAAGACAAAAAGAGATGGCTTAGTTGCGAGTGCACGTGCGATTGCAACCCGTTGTTTTTGAACTAAAGATAACTCATGTGGGAACCGCGTGAGGTGTTCCGTATTGAGACCAACCTCATGTATCAACTCGAGAAATAG
>NZ_QPLS01000320.1:0-429 GCF_003665955.1 Halorubrum sp. Atlit-28R | reverse complement strand
AACCTCGACGAACTCATGGACCTGCTCCGCGCCGAGTGCGAGACGCTCCCCGCCGCCGACCTCGTCGCCGGGCTGCGCGAGGTCGGCGTCCCCGTCGCCAAGGTGAACTCGATGGACGAGGTCGCGACCGACCCACACCTGCGGGCGACCGACTTCTTCACCGAGGTCGAAACTGCGGAGGGAACGTTGCGGTCGGTCAGCGTCCCGCGGTTCCCCGTCGTCGCCAGCGGCTTCGACCGCCCCGACTCGACCGACCCGCCGAAGCTCGGCGAGCACACCGAGGCCATCCTCTCGTCGCTCGGCTACGACGACGCCGACATCGACGCGCTTCGGCGCGCGGGAGGGGTCTGAGTGGCCGCCGCGGAGCCGGTCCTCCTCGACGTGACCTGCCGCGAGGGCGAGCAGCGCCCCGGGGCGTCCTACACGACG
>NZ_QPLS01000319.1:0-429 GCF_003665955.1 Halorubrum sp. Atlit-28R | reverse complement strand
CTACTTCGACACGGACCTCGCCACGGACATGCGACACCTCGAAGAGCTGGTCGAGCGCGTCCGCTCCGGCGAGTACGACGCCGCGACCGGGTCGCGCTGGATGCCCGACCGCGTCGCCGACCGTCCGCGGAAACGCGGCGTGCCGAGTCGCGCATACAACGGCCTCGTCCGCCTGGTTCTCCGCTCGGACCTCCGCGACCACCAGTGCGGCTTCAAGGCGTTCAGCCGCGAGGCGTTCGAAGCGCTCCGCGACGACGTAGAGGACAACCACTGGTTTTGGGACACGGAGATGCTCGTCCGCGCCCAGCGCGCGGGCTTTCGGGTCGCCGACTTCCCCGTCGACTGGGAGCCGAAAGGCGACACGAAAGTCGACCTCGTCCGCTACATCCTCGGGATGGGAAGCCAGATCCTCCGGACGTGGTGGCAGCT
>NZ_QPLS01000318.1:0-429 GCF_003665955.1 Halorubrum sp. Atlit-28R | reverse complement strand
CCGGTCGGATGATGTTGCCACAAAGCAACGATTATATATCCCGCCATCCAGTCGGCGATCCCGCCAGCAAACCTTTGACGTAGACTGAGCAATCGCAGCTTTTCGATGCTGGGTAAATTTCATCCATAGGCAAACGCACATCATGTCGAGATACGTTTCGCTGGACAGCAAGATGCAAAGTCGATTGCGCACCACAGCGATTGTGGCCGCCGATTACGCCATCAACATTCTGATATTGTTTGGCTTCGCAGTCATCGGCACAGTCCCTTATGACGTGGTCATCAAACTGCTGCTGGTGGCTATTGCATTCAATGCAATTTTTTTGGGCGGCACTGCGCTAGGCTTGGCACAGCGTTTCAGCGAGTCAGCCAGCACCGGAGTCCAGATATTGGCCGCATGCGGCATCAATCTGCTGGGGCTGCTGTACGC
>NZ_QPLS01000317.1:0-430 GCF_003665955.1 Halorubrum sp. Atlit-28R | reverse complement strand
GTTGGCAAATGGCGGACCGTCATGCAGAATGAATTTGGGGCGACCGGCCGATGCCCGGCGGATGCGTTCGTATACTTTCTTTTCCTGCCACTCCTTCACCCAGTGCGGCTCGCGCTTGGCGAGATCGCCGCGCATCGGAAATGGCGTTTCAGTCATGTTGACTGGATACTTGGATTGCGGCTTGTTTCCCGGCTTGTTCGGTTTATTGTCGGACATAATTTTCTTCAACGGTATTCAATGGATCAAACGGTTTGTTTTCACTTCTGGGTTTCGTTTGATGGTCAAATTCGATCGGTCGCAGAAATGGCAGCATCGTCCTGCGCCTTGAAATAAGCACGCGCCTGTTCCGCATCGCGTGCGATTGCAGCGGTTAGCGTCGGGAGGTCGACATATTTTTCTTCGTCGCGCAGCTTTTTCAGGAATTCCACTC
>NZ_QPLS01000316.1:0-431 GCF_003665955.1 Halorubrum sp. Atlit-28R | reverse complement strand
TCCAAAAATACGGGAGAAGTAGTAACGTACTAGTTCTCCCGACGTTCTCGGTAATGACGAATTTGTTTCAAGTCACTGGCCGGTCTATTATTAGCTTGCGGAGGAGTAGTGTCCGGGCCGAGCGAGGGGCGACCTGAAGACCAATACCTCCGCACCTTCCTCCCGACTGCATTTTTCATTCGGTGAGTAGACGTGCTGCGCCATTCCGGTACGTATGGCCTTTTCGAGAGGCGTACCAATGTTCCCTGACCCAAAGGCACATTTACGCGCACACCTAAGTGCGTCCAATCACTGATGTCACGGAGTCCATCTCTCCCGGAACGCCCTCATCTCGATCTGGACCCCGAGATGTCGGATGCAGAGCGGCTGTCTGCACTCCGCCAGCACTTCGAACGCATGGTCGACGTCAACCGCGAACTCGACCAGCGGCT
>NZ_QPLS01000315.1:0-431 GCF_003665955.1 Halorubrum sp. Atlit-28R | reverse complement strand
GTCCATAGCCTGGAGAAAGACATGAACGCCGTAGAACTACTCAAGCAGGACCACCAACTGGTGAAGCAGCTTCTGGAAAAACTCACGTCCACCACCGAGCGCGCGGTGAAGACTCGTCAGGAACTGCTCAATCGCATCAGCCTGGAGATCGCTATCCATACCGACCTCGAGGAACAGATCTTCTACCCGGCCTATCAGCAGGCCGGCGGCTAGGAAGAGACGGTGATGATGGCCGAGGCCAAGGAAGAGCACCGCACCGTCGATGCCCTGGTGCTGCCGGACCTGATGAAGACCAGCCCGTCCTCACTGTCCTTCTCGGGCCGCGCCAAGGTGCTCAAGGAGCTGCTGGAGCACCACATCGAGGAAGAGGAAAAGGAGATGTTCCCCAAGGCTACCGAGTTGCTCGGCAAGGAAAAGCTGGAAGAGCTCGG
>NZ_QPLS01000314.1:0-431 GCF_003665955.1 Halorubrum sp. Atlit-28R | reverse complement strand
CACTATCTGGCCATCAACGGCGACTATACGAATCTTTATCCCCATGTGCGCGAAGGCTTGGATGCGTTGCAAGCGAAAGGATTGCGTCTGGCTTGTGTAACGAACAAGCCGATTGCATTGGCAATGCCGTTGCTGGAAAAAATGGGATTAGCTCAGTATTTTGAACTGGTCTATGGCGGGGATTCTCTGCCTAAGAAAAAACCCGATCCTTATCCGTTATTAAAAGTGTGCGACGATTTCGATTTGCCGCCAGCACGGGTCGTGGCAATTGGCGATTCGTCCAATGATGCGCAAGCCGCCCGGGCAGCCGGCTGCCGGGTATTGACGGTGCCTTACGGCTACAACCATGGTCAATCTATACAAGAAGTCGATTCCGATGGTATAGTTTCAACGCTGCTCGACGCAGCACATCTTATTTCAGCTTAAATCAC
>NZ_QPLS01000313.1:0-431 GCF_003665955.1 Halorubrum sp. Atlit-28R | reverse complement strand
CGATACGCTGCAGACCGACTATCATCGCCTGTTCCGCGACTACCTGGCGCCGCACGGCATCGCCATGCTGACGCTCGACATGCCGTCGATCGGTTCTTCCTGCAAATGGAAGTTGACGCAGGACTCCAGCTACCTGCACGAGCAGGTGTTGATCCAGCTGGCCTCGGTGCCGTGGGTGGATCATCAGCGGGTGAGCGCCTTCGGCTTCCGCTTCGGCGCCAACGTGGCGGTGCGATTGGCCTACCTGGAGCCGCAGCGGCTGCGCGGCGTAGCCTGCCTGGGGCCGGTGGTGCATCGCCTGCTGTGCGACAGCAGCACCCAGTTGAACGTACCGGATATGTATATGGACGTGCTGGCCAGCCGCATGGGCATGGCTAACGCCTCGGACAACGTGCTGAACGTGGAGCTGAACAGTTACTCGCTGAAAATGC
>NZ_QPLS01000312.1:0-431 GCF_003665955.1 Halorubrum sp. Atlit-28R | reverse complement strand
TCGTTGTAACGTCGATTACCTGCCGAATACGTTCGAACGTCGTGGTATCTGCTTTCCAGTCATCAATGACTGTCTCGTTGACGTCACCTTGCCACGGTGTTGTGGGGGAGCCTGCTCCGGTCACTGGTCGTCGTACGAGCGCAGTAAGTAAAATAGATTTGCTGGAAATTAGTAATTTTAGCTGCTTGCGCCCGAATCTAGTTAGTAAAATCACGGTTAGTAAAACCACGATTAAGATAATCAGAACGACTATCATCTACCAAGCCAAACACAGACTATGTCTCGGCCTTCCTTCGTCAACCGCGACGACGAACTCTCGTTTCTTCGATCCCGGTTCGACCGTGATACGGTGGAGTTGCTCGTCATCTATGGCCGGCGGCGGCTTGGAAAGAGTGCGCTCGTCCGTGAAGCAATTCGTGACCGAGACGATG
>NZ_QPLS01000311.1:0-431 GCF_003665955.1 Halorubrum sp. Atlit-28R | reverse complement strand
TTTGGTGCCTTACGTTCAACTTTCTTTTCACCTAATGGATAAAACCAAGTGATTGGGAAATCATTAGTATCGAAACCAACTATTTTATCACCATATAACTTGTAGTAAGCGGGTGTATTTTCCATTCTTTCATCAAACTCACGATCCGCTTTTTGTTCAGGTGTTTCTTCAATATCAATCTCTTTTGAAACAAACTCATTACTTAACAAGTCACCAGTAATTGGATCAACTACTGCGAAGTTAAGCTTTTCTCCATTTTGTAATCTAAACCCAGCACCATGTGAGTCAAAGTTAAATTCACCTTATTCATTAACTTGTAAATCAGGGAACAATTGTTCTTCACCCAGTTCTGAATATACTTTCACTACTGCGTTTGCGAATTTAGTCTTCCCTTTAATTACTTTAGTACCTTCTTTATCAAGAATACCTTT
>NZ_QPLS01000310.1:0-431 GCF_003665955.1 Halorubrum sp. Atlit-28R | reverse complement strand
CCACGCTCGATTCGTTCGATGGTCGGTCGTTTTCGAATGCGACGGCTGCGAGTCCGTGGACGTTCCCATCCATTGCATCGCTCGTCTCGGGCCGATATCCGCACGAACACGGTGGTCGATTCGATTCTGACCCGCGCGACCTCTCGTCAGAGCAGTTCCCGACCCGCCCGCGCTCGGACGTTCCAACACTCCCCGACCTGCTCGAATCAGCGGGCTACGAGACGGGGATGGTGAGCGCGATTCCGATGGCCGACAAGTCTGTCGGCGACCGCTTCCAGTCGGTCGACATCAAGTACACCGACGCCACAGAGCGGGTCGACACGGCTCTCGAATGGATGAGCAACCGCGACCGCTGGTTCCTACACCTCCAACTCGGTGACCCACACGCACCGCTCGACATTCCAGACAGACACCGCGAGCGGTTCGGAGTC
>NZ_QPLS01000309.1:0-431 GCF_003665955.1 Halorubrum sp. Atlit-28R | reverse complement strand
GCCGTTCTTTTATTCCTGGGCTATTGTTGTTCTCATCGGCGCCATTCTTTCCGCCTTCGCCCATTCCCGAACTCCACTTCTGTGGGGACTATTTTGCCCAGCCTTTGCAGTATTTATTTTCGTTGTTTTTGCGCGCCATGCGACGCTGATCATGGCTTTTTTTCTGGTGATAGGAGCGATCAGCTTCGTCTACCGCAACAAGGTTACTGAACCGTTCCTCGTTTTATTGCCGATCATTGCTGCAGGGCGCCTCTTTCTGGAGTATGTTTATTCAGTTAATTTTGTGTCTTGGGCTTACTACATAACTGGACAGAAAACGCTGGGAGATGCTATTTTTGAGGGGCTGATGTTGGCAAATGATCAAGGTATACAAATAGCGCTCGCTGCTCCCATTTTCCTGATGTATTTTCTGGGCAAACAAAGCTATATGA
>NZ_QPLS01000308.1:0-431 GCF_003665955.1 Halorubrum sp. Atlit-28R | reverse complement strand
GCTTCCACGCTGCAGATCCTGTGGTATGCGGTCATGCCGAACATCGCGGCAGTGCTGGTGACCGAATTCACCCGCGCGCTGTCGATGGCTATTTTGGATATCGCCGCACTCGGCTTCCTCGATCTCGGCGCGCAGTTGCCTTCGCCGGAATGGGGAGCGATGCTCGGCGATTCGCTCGAGCTGGTGTACGTCGCGCCCTGGACGGTGATGCTGCCCGGCGCGGCCATCCTCGTCAGCGTGCTGCTGGTTAACCTGTTAGGCGACGGTATGCGCCGCGCAATCAATGCCGGGGTGGAATAATGCCGTTACTCGATATCCGCACTCTGACGATTGAATTTATGACCGCCGAAGGGCCGGTCAAGGCGGTCGATCGCGTCAGCATGACGCTGACCGAGGGCGAGGTGCGCGGCCTGGTGGGCGAATCGGGTTCC
>NZ_QPLS01000307.1:0-432 GCF_003665955.1 Halorubrum sp. Atlit-28R | reverse complement strand
CTTCGGCGTTGGATTAGGAACCAGTGCGATGTCCGTTCTCGCATACGGGCTCGGAAGTCGTGTTGTCCTGTTCAAAAATAGGTCGTAACATCGATGCATTCTACCGATTCTGCCGCTGTTCGGCCTTGTTCATCTCGATGAGCAGTCTGAAAATCGCCTTCACGAGGTTCGAATCGACCTCGAAGTGCGCCGCGTTCTTCTCGGCGCGCTCCATCACGCGCTCTTCTTGTGATTCGTCGGTCGTGGGCAGTCCTTTCTCGTCTTTGACCTGCGCAACCGTATCTGCAACGTAGGTTCTGCGGGCGATGAGTTCGACGATTCCGCGGTCGATATCCTCGATTTCCTCGCGGAGTTCGTCGAGGGACATCTCCTGAACCGATTCGGCCGTGTCTGTGGTGTCGTCTGTCATAGAATTCGTGCTCCGTCAGTTCG
>NZ_QPLS01000306.1:0-432 GCF_003665955.1 Halorubrum sp. Atlit-28R | reverse complement strand
CGCGCGCTCCAGTTGCTCGTCACGCTGACGGGCAACCTCGGCGAGCAGGGGACCGGCCTCGACCACTACGTCGGCCAAGAGAAGATATGGACGTTCCACGGCTGGAAGTCGCTGTCGTTCCCGACGGGCAACGTCCGCGGGGTGCCGACGACGCTGTGGACCTACTACCACGCGGGCATCCTCGACAACACCGACGCCGACACGGCCGCGAAGATACGGGAGTCCATCGACGAGGGATGGATGCCGGTCTACCCCGAGGAACGCGACGACGGCTCTCGTCCCGACCCGACGACCATGTTCGTCTGGCGCGGCAACTACTTCAACCAGGCGAAGGGGAACGTCGCCGTCGAGGAGGAACTGTGGCCGAAACTCGACCTCGTCGTCGACATCAACTTCCGGATGGACTCGACGGCGCTGTACTCGGACATCGTG
>NZ_QPLS01000305.1:0-432 GCF_003665955.1 Halorubrum sp. Atlit-28R | reverse complement strand
TGTCGAGAACATGGACATCAAACGCGACATCTTCGCGGACCTCGACGAAATCGTCCCCGAAGGCGTCGTTCTCGCGACGAACACGAGCACCCTCTCGATTACGACTATCGCGGCCGCGACGGACCGACCCGAACTGGTCGTCGGGCTTCACTTCATGAACCCCGTCCCCATCATGAAGGGCGTCGAAGTCGTCCGCGGCGAGAAGACCGACCCCGAAGTCGTCGAGTTTGCCCACGAGTTCTCCGAAGACCTCGGCAAGGAGACGTGGGAATCCGACGACAAACCCGGGTTCGTCACCAACCGCATTCTCATGCCGTGGCTCAACGAGGGTATCCGCGCCTACGACGAAGGCGTCGCCTCGAAGGAGGATATCGACCGAGGCATGACCCTCGGTACGAACGTCCCGATGGGCCCGCTCACCCTCGCCGACCA
>NZ_QPLS01000304.1:0-433 GCF_003665955.1 Halorubrum sp. Atlit-28R | reverse complement strand
GCCTGACGCAGAACACGCTCACCGGCGGCTTATTTCTAAGACCGTTACTTCTAACGATTCCAAATACACGGTTCGATGCGGTCTCGCACTTGCTGCGCCAAAAACGATTAATTTTACCGTAAGACTACCGCCCAGTCCACGTGGAATATTGCATCGATGCTATCAGCCTTTTATCTCGGAAAACATTGACATTGTGTCATCTTTTTTCCCTTTGGCGTATTCTGCCCGACAGGACCGAATAAGGGTAAGTCGCCACTTGAAAGCGTTATCTCGCTTATACTTGACAATCTTTTCTTCTTGACGACTAGACACCATGCGACCAGATACACGCTTCGAAGGCTCTCAAAGTTATGTTGCTACTGCCGATTTAAAATTGGCTGTCAACGCGGCTCTGACACTGCAACGACCACTCTTGATCAAGGGCGAACCGGGT
>NZ_QPLS01000303.1:0-433 GCF_003665955.1 Halorubrum sp. Atlit-28R | reverse complement strand
CCCCGGTCGTTCAGTCCCGCCGCGAACTGGCCGGTTTGCGCCCAAAGCTCTCCGTAGGTAACGTCGTTCCCCGTATATGATACGGCGACTTCCCCGGTGTCGTCCTCGGCGACCGACCGGATGTTCATGACAATATTTGACATTCCAGCGGGACATCGTAGTTATCCCTCTAAAGGCTTCCCCCTGTTATAACCAATTATTACCTAATCAGGATTCTAAACTAACATCAATAGGTAGAATAATGTGGTTCTTAACGATGGTAGAATGGTGGTGTCGCACGCGGAGGCATACTTCGTGGATATATTCGTCGCCGCCGTGTTGGGTATCTTCAAGGACGATTCGTGCGGTCGTCACCGGGAAGAAACGGGGGCCGTAAGAGTTCGTGCTGTCGGCTGTAAGTACGTGAAGACCACCTCCGAATCGGTTGTTTCAC
>NZ_QPLS01000302.1:0-433 GCF_003665955.1 Halorubrum sp. Atlit-28R | reverse complement strand
ACACGAGCGCCGACTGCGACAGGCTTCCGGGCGAGTCGCCGGTGGCCGTCGCGTTGAAGCCGACGACGACGAACCGCTCTCCCTCCGGCGGGGCGTACGTCTGATTGCCGACCCGAAGCGTGTCGGTCGTTCGGGCGTTCCACCGGGCGACCACGTCGGCCGAGTCGGCGCTCGCACTCGACAGGGCGGAGACGGAGACGCCGTGGTCGCCCCCGGAACCGCCGCCGCTCGACCCGCCGAGTCCGTCCAGCATCGGCCCGAGCACGGCGACGGAGCCGAGCGCGAGGACGAGCAAGAGGACGGCGACGACGACGACGCGAACGCTCGGCGGCGACCCGGATTTCAGGTCGTCGACCGACGACGGAAGCCTGTCGCGGAGCGAGCCCGCCGAGGAATCGCCGCCACCGCCGTCACCGCTATTGCCGCCGTTATC
>NZ_QPLS01000301.1:0-434 GCF_003665955.1 Halorubrum sp. Atlit-28R | reverse complement strand
TTTTTCTTCGGGCGTCGCGCGTCGAACGAGCGAACGCCGAGGGTCCGGCCGGCACAGAGGCCCGATGAAGCCGGGCTACCGTTCGGTTCGCCGGCGTTCGACACCGCCACGCGGCCGTATAGGTGCGTGATAACAAAACCCGACGCACGCGGATATCGGGCAACGATGTCACTCACAGCAGTCACGCCGCAGACCACCGAGCGAACCGAACGCGAGGGCCGTCGATGACTGGCTTCGTCGGCGGCGCGCTCGACGCGGCGACGCTCGACGCCTGCGCGGCCGAACTCCACCACGGAGACTGGTACGAGTCGGCGGCGCGGTCGACCGGCCGCTTCGGCGTCTCGGTGCTCCACCACGGCGCGAGAGACCCCGAGGGCTGTACCGTCTGGGAAGACGGCCCGCGCGTGGGAGCGATATACGGCGCGGTGACGAAC
>NZ_QPLS01000300.1:0-434 GCF_003665955.1 Halorubrum sp. Atlit-28R | reverse complement strand
GAGCGACGTCTTGATGTGAGGTGGAACCTTGAGGCCGGCTTCGACCGCCTTCTTGGCCACCAAGCCGGCCGCCAGCAACACGCGCGGATTGGAGGTGTTGGTGCACGAAGTGATCGCGGCAATCAGCACATCGCCGTTCTTGACCTTGACGCCATCGGACGTCTCGTATGTTGCATCCAGATCTTCCGGCTTCTTGTTAAAGCCGTTTTCTGCAGCCGGCTTGGAGAACAGCTCGGAAAAATTCGACTTCACATTGCCGATTTCGATACGGTCTTGCGGGCGCTTCGGGCCGGCCAAGGACGGCGCGACAGTGTCGAGATTCAATGTGACGATATCGGTGTAGTCCACTTCGCCAGCACGCGGAATGCCGAACATCTTTTGCGCCTTGAAATACGCTGCGAATGCATCGATTTCAGCCTTGCTGCGGCCAGTGC
>NZ_QPLS01000299.1:0-435 GCF_003665955.1 Halorubrum sp. Atlit-28R | reverse complement strand
GTACGACGACACGCTCGTGCTCACAGGGTTCGACACCGACCGGGGGACGCTGGCGGCCGTCGCCATGACCGACAGCTCTGCAGCCGTCGACTGGGCTTGCGACGTCTTCGAAACCCACCGTGAGCGCGGCGAGCGACTAAGCTAAGTGGGCCACGGCGGCGCCACCACCGAAACCCACGGTGAATAACCTTCTCGCTCCGTATTGGTATAATTCTGAATGTGTGATTTTCATTGCTCAATAGGGCACTGTCTAGTTAGTGACCTCCTCAATCGGTGTTCCCATCGAGCGCTTGATGCGGTCTCTGAAAATTGTAGTATTGCACAAATTGTATGGAAGATTTAGTTAATCCTACGGATTAGCGTGGAATATCCAGCCTGCCATCGACGGTGGACTGCGTAGGAAGTGTCGGATTCACTCCCGCCGTAAACGGCGGG
>NZ_QPLS01000298.1:0-436 GCF_003665955.1 Halorubrum sp. Atlit-28R | reverse complement strand
ATCATCAAGCAGTGCATCGAGTGGCTGCGCAACAATCCGGGGCCTGTGATAACGGACAACCACAAGTTCGCACCGCCGTCGCGTGTTGATATGAAATCGAACATGGAAGAGTTGATTCACCATTTCAAACTCTTTTCCGAAGGGTTTCATGTGCCGGCCGGTGAAGCCTACGCTGCGATTGAGCATCCGAAGGGTGAATTTGGTATTTACATGATTTCAGATGGCGCCAACAAGCCATATCGCCTGAAAATTCGTGCGCCGGGATTTGCGCATCTTCAGGCGTTGAACGAAATGGCCAAGGGCCACATGATCGCTGATGCGGTTACGATCATAGGCACGCAAGATATTGTGTTTGGTGAAATCGACAGATAAGTCGATCGCTGAAGTAGACCCAAATTCGAGGCATAGAGAATGCTGTTATCAGAGCAAGCGTACA
>NZ_QPLS01000297.1:0-436 GCF_003665955.1 Halorubrum sp. Atlit-28R | reverse complement strand
CGGTTTCGGGGGTCGTGTCGTGTTTCTCCGCGACATCGACGACCTCGTCTACCTCGCGGACGCGCCCGCCAGCGAGCGGCGAGTAGGCGACCACATCGTAATCGTGTTCTTCGGCGTGGTCGAGGAGTTCAGGGCGCTGGAACAGCGGATGAGACTCCGTCTGGTGGGCGACAAGCGGCGCGTCGAGTAGGTCGACCGCCTCGTCCAGTTCGGAGACGGTGAAGTTGCTGACACCGACAGCGCGGGCGAGACTGTCGTCGACGAGTTCGTCGAACGCGGAAAGCGTCGATTCGGGGTCGTACGTCTCGATTGGTCGGTGGACGTACAGCAAGTCCACGTAGTCCGTCCCCAGTCGGTCGAGACTCTCGCGGGTCGTCCGAAGCACGTCGTCGTACGCGAGGCTGTCGGCCCAGACTTTGGTCGCGAGAAATACGTG
>NZ_QPLS01000296.1:0-436 GCF_003665955.1 Halorubrum sp. Atlit-28R | reverse complement strand
ATTCGCAGACCGATCCCCATCAGAGGCAATCGTGTTAGAGGTGGATCGGAAAGCCATCGTGAATTGGCTGGTGGCGAACGGAATTCTTCGCGAAGATGCAGACGATGATAGTCGACGAGCGATTCCAGATGTTGACGACGAACAGGCGCTACAAGAGTGGTTCCTTACGAATGTCGCAACTACAGAAATCGAGAATCCGTTCGACGACATCGAAGACGAAATTACTGATGCGGTCTACACCCTCCTTCACTCAATGAGTCACTGTCTACTCGCTCGAGCAGGCGAACAGTGTGGCCTTGCGACCGATACGCTCGGAGAGCGAATCTTCCCGAACGTCCCGGCCATCGTCATCTACGCCGCGACGACTGAATCGTTCTCGCTCGGAAGTATGTCGACGCTGTTCAAGACTCGACTTCACCCCTGGCTGTCACAAGCT
>NZ_QPLS01000295.1:0-436 GCF_003665955.1 Halorubrum sp. Atlit-28R | reverse complement strand
AGAAGACCCACGAAGTGGCGGTAACGATGATGAATAAGGGGTTTTACTAAGCGATGGATCCCGGTGAAGAGGAATCCCGGATCGAAATACGGAATACGGGTAAAAACAAACCTCACTTGTCCGATAAGTAGATCCTTCTTATGGTTGCCCCATTTTCCTCTTTCAGCGTAATCTATGCGTTAGCTTTTCTTTTACCAGGGTTCATCACCTATAAACTTGCAAAACACTTTGGTCCTGTAGTTTCCGTGGACGACCGGTTTGATAAAGGGATTTACACAGTCGGTGGATCCGGTCTTACTCTGATTGCGGGATTGTTGTTGTTTCATCTCCTAACTCTTGATTTTCAAATTCGCATCGTAGACGCCTACGCACCCCTAGAGATAGGAATATTCTACCTTTTGGCTCTAATCTCTTCTATTGTGTTGGGATATGTGTC
>NZ_QPLS01000294.1:0-436 GCF_003665955.1 Halorubrum sp. Atlit-28R | reverse complement strand
CCCGTCGTTCGCCCTCCTCACCGTCTCGCTCGACGAGGGCGAGTCGCTCCGGTCGGAGGCCGGCGCGATGGTCAGCTACTCCGACGGCATCGACATCGAGACGAACGCGAAAGGCGGCCTCTTCGGGTCGCTCAAACGGAGCGTCCTCGGCGGCGAGTCGTTCTTCCAGAACACGTTCAGCGCGCGGCAGGCGGGCGAGGTATCCTTTGCGCCCCCGCTTCCGGGCGACATCGTCCACCACCGCCTCGAAGACGAGACGCTCTACGTGCAGTCCGGGTCGTACATCGCCTCGGACCCCGCGCTCGACCTCGACACCTCCTTCGGCGGCGCGAAGACTTTCTTCGGGAGCGAGGGGCTGTTCCTGCTCAAACTGACCGGCACCGGCGACAGTTTCCTGTCGAGCTACGGGGCCATCCACGAGGTCGAACTCGGCGAG
>NZ_QPLS01000293.1:0-437 GCF_003665955.1 Halorubrum sp. Atlit-28R | reverse complement strand
TTCCACCGGCGAGCCGCTGAAACGCGAGTTACAGGCGTTCGTCGACGCCGCGACCGACGGCGGCCCCGTCCTCGTCTCGCCGGCCGACGGCCTGCGCGCTATCGACCTCGCCCGGCGAATCGAGGCCGACGCCGAATCGACGGTTCGGAGCGTCGAGACCGCGGAGACTGCGGAAAATGCAGAGACCGCGGAAGCCACGGAAAACGCTGAGACTACGGAACCCTCGGAGGGTCGACGATGAGCCGCGAGCACCCCGGACTGTACGGCTCCGACCGCTCGCCCGACGAACAGACGCGGGCCCTGCGCGCCGGCGAGGTCCCCGTCGCGGTGTACGGCCTGGGGAAGATGGGCCTCCCGCTGGCGGCCGTCTACGCCCGCGCGACGGGCACCGTCACCGGCGTCGATATCAGCGAGGACGTGGTTCGCGGCGTCAACGA
>NZ_QPLS01000292.1:0-437 GCF_003665955.1 Halorubrum sp. Atlit-28R | reverse complement strand
GACAGTTGGAATGAGGGGTTTCGGTTTTCACCGATGAACGGTATCCGACCCGGACCGACGAGACAGATCGCTTCTGCTTCGAGAACGTGGTCATGGAACCAGTGAGCGGAGGTATCCGCTGGAAGAAGCATGACCACGACGTCGACGGCGTCGCGGCTCGCTTCGGTTCGTGCTTTCTGTAACCAGTCGTGTTTCGCGCTTCCGTCACCGTTCGTGGACCACGGCGGGTTACAGAACACCTTCCCGTGCCATGGTTGTCTCAGGCCGTCGTCCTCTGCAGTAAACCGTGTCGGAGCGATTGGCGTAGGTTCGGCACCACTTGCGGAGTCAAGGTCGAAACCCCCGACTGCGCGTGAAAGGGGCCGCCAAATCTCCGGAGGAGTAGCGTACTCGTTATCGTCCGGGTCTTGCTGGTGGCCCGCTAGCGTACCCTGGAC
>NZ_QPLS01000291.1:0-437 GCF_003665955.1 Halorubrum sp. Atlit-28R | reverse complement strand
CTCTACGAATCCTACGGGCGCGAGGCTGGCTGGGACCTTCCGAAGCTCTTCTGGCGACTCCTCACCGCGTTCTGCGCTTGGGGTGTCATCATCATCCTGCTTTTCACCTCACCGTTCGAGGGGCAAGAGCCGTTTTTCTTTCTCGTCGTCGGGGCCGCGATGTCGGGTGTGATGATGTGGCCCTACACCGCGCTCGTTCTCGTGATGAACACGACGCGACTGCCCGAACATCTCCAACCCGGATGGGGTCGCGTTCTCGGAATGTGGTGGGCGACGGGATTCTACGGCTACTTTAGCGTCCTTCTCATCGGGACGTCGCTGACGAACTTCGGGCTTGCAGCATTCGAGACGGCCCCGTCGATTCTCGGGAGCGGTGCTGGCGGGTACGCCCTCTGGGCGATGTACCTCACCGCACAGGCCTACACGGTGAGCAAGTC
>NZ_QPLS01000290.1:0-437 GCF_003665955.1 Halorubrum sp. Atlit-28R | reverse complement strand
ACGGGCAATTATCACGACGTTGGTGCGTTTACCAGCGATATAGCGAACCTGCCCCGTATCGTTACGCTGAATAATATGAATTTCGTCGCAGCAAAGGATGGCGTTTTAACCTTGGATGCGATCGCGAAGACTTTTCGCTACCTTGATAAAGATGAAGTTTCGGCGCAGCGCAAGAGTGAGGTTGCAGCGCAGCGTAAGGGAGGGAAAAAATGACACGATTTCGTCTTCCAGCGGTATTGATTGTTCCTTTTTTATTCACATTGAATGGATGTGGCGGAGATGGCGATCAAGAAGTTCAGCAATGGATGGAAGAAGTCAAACGCGAAACCAAGGTCTCGATTCCAAAATTGTCCGAGCCAAAGAAGTTTGCTCCATTTATTTATAGCGCAAAGGACGCCATTGATCCTTATAACCAGAGCAAACTGACTGTCGCCCTT
>NZ_QPLS01000289.1:0-437 GCF_003665955.1 Halorubrum sp. Atlit-28R | reverse complement strand
TCATAAACGCCCGCGACCACCGAATCGGCCATGGCTTCTTTGCGCTCTTCCTCCGTGATTGGACCAATCTGAGAGGCCGGAGGCAAGATGAACGCCCGCTCCACTATTGCCGGCCGACCCTTTTCATCCAAGAACGAGACCAGCGCTTCGCCTACTGCTAATTCAGTAATGACCTGCGCGGTATCGAGTTGCGGATTCGGTCGAAACGTCTCCGCTGCAGCCCGTACCGCTTTCTGGTCGCGCGGCGTATAGGCGCGCAATGCATGCTGGACGCGGTTGCCCAATTGCCCCAATACGGTATCTGGAATATCCAGCGGATTCTGAGTGACGAAATAAACCCCGACACCCTTGGAGCGAATCAAGCGCACTACTTGTTCAATTTTCTGAAGGAGCGGCTTGGGCGCTTCATCAAACAATAGATGCGCTTCATCGAAGAA
>NZ_QPLS01000288.1:0-438 GCF_003665955.1 Halorubrum sp. Atlit-28R | reverse complement strand
TATTGCCATCGGCGTCAGCCACGCGCACTTCCACCATGCTGTGCGAAACACCGACCGATGCCAGGCGGTGCTCGTAACGTGGGTGGTTCCGGTCAGCCAACTGCGCGCGCGATAGTGCCGTGATGGTCATCGGACTCTCGCCCTGCCCGTATATCTGAACAAAACGGTCGCCCATCGCCGCCATTGCTTGGCGAATGTCTTCCACATACATCGGACCGCCGCCATAGACAATGGTTTTGAAACCGGATGGATCCGCGTTGGCGTCTACCACATGCCCGACCAACCGCTTGACCATGGTCGGGGCGACAAACATGGACAGGCGCCGATGCTTTAGCGACAAGGCAACCAGCTCTTCAGGTTCGAAACCCCCAGACTCGGGAATAACGTGGCGCGCGCCGATCAGTACATAGGGGAAGTTGTACAGACCGGCGCCATGCG
>NZ_QPLS01000287.1:0-438 GCF_003665955.1 Halorubrum sp. Atlit-28R | reverse complement strand
CAGGTGCTGATGCGGGACCGCGAAGTCCTGACGCTCGACGAGTCTGCTGCGATGGACCGCGCCCGCGAAGCTATCGCGTCGCTCCGCGAATGCGTCTAAGCCCCGAAACGACGGATGTCTCTCACCCGGCCAACTCGATTCGAAGCCCGTCGTCGGTGACGAGCACCTCCATGCGTTCGAACGTCCGGCAGTACTGCGAGACGTGTCGGCCGTCGCTGTGGTCCACCATAATCGACTTTTCGAGGAGTGACGCCTCGTGGAGCCGTTTTACCTCCCTGTATGCGGTCGAAAGCGGGACGTCGGCGCGGGAACTCAGCTCTTTGACTGTCAACGGCTCGTCGGCCACACGCAACAGGTCCGGGACCGCTGGTGCGCTCATCAGGGCGAACAATTCCTGTTCGGCAACCGTTTCACCATTATTTATGATGAGCATCGCGC
>NZ_QPLS01000286.1:0-438 GCF_003665955.1 Halorubrum sp. Atlit-28R | reverse complement strand
AGAGCGACGAAAACGCTGATGCAGGCGCAGGGGCTGCTGGCGAGGTGGTTTAGATTTCAGCCGGGGGAGATTGATGCCCTCGATACTGACGATCTGGAGATGTGGCTGGAGCAGGCTGAAGAGCAAATCAAAAGCGAGTTCGGCGACAAGGATTAATTATTTAGCAGCCGGATAATGGCTGCTTTCTTTCTTCGATATTCCAGCCACACTTTCCCTGCTTTTCTTCTTTTATATACCGACCCGGAGGATACCCATCGTGACCAGTAACTTTTCCGTTGGTGTTGTTATTGGTGGCATGGTTGGCAGCACCTTCCGCTCAGCGGTGAGCGGCACCCGACGTGCCCTCGACTCCCTGAATGACACCACCCGCCGCCTGCAGGAACGCCAGGACAATCTGACCCAGAAAATTGCCCGCTATGGCCATCTTGGCACTTCATC
>NZ_QPLS01000285.1:0-439 GCF_003665955.1 Halorubrum sp. Atlit-28R | reverse complement strand
CAAGACGAGTTCGAACCCACCGAGGAGTTCGTCGCGCAGGCGAACGTCTCGGACGCCGGCATCTACGACGAGTTCGAGGAGAACTGGCCCGACTGCTGGGAGCGCGCGGCCGACCTGCTCGACTGGACGCCGACTACGACGAGGTACTGGACGATTCGAACCCGCCGTTCTACGAGTGGTTCACGGGCGGCAAGCTCAACGTCTCGTACAACTGCGTGGACCGCCACGTCGAAAACGGGGACAAGAACCGCGTCGCCATCAAGTGGGAGGGCGAACACGGCGAGACGCGGACGTACACGTATCAGGACCTCTATCGCGAGGTGAACGAGTTCGCGGCCGCGCTGCGCGACCTCGGCGTCGAGGAAGACGACGTGGTCACGCTCTACATGCCGATGATTCCGGAACTGCCAATCGCCATGCTGGCCTGCGCCCGCATCGG
>NZ_QPLS01000284.1:0-439 GCF_003665955.1 Halorubrum sp. Atlit-28R | reverse complement strand
TCGTATCCGATTTTTCGAGCCAGTGGATTCGGCTCCCGAATCTGTGTGCCTGTGGTTCTCAATACTGATTAACACTCCGTCACGTTTTTGGAAGTTCACCCGCCCGACTGGGTACGATGGTCGAACAGGGGGCAAGCGGGGTATCGAATCCGGTAACGAGTTGGCTACAGGACTTGCAGGCGACGCTCGCGCAGTTTGTCTCGACGGAGGAGCGCATCGGTATCTCGGTGGCACTCGTGGCGCTCGCGTTCGGGGTGGCGATTTTCCTCGCACCGCGCGTCGTCTCTCGAGCATCAGTGATGTTCCACAAACGGGTGCTTCAGCACTCGAAGGTCCCTGACTCGGTCACCGACGTGGCGTGGATATTCCCGGCGACGGTTATCGTCCGGGCCCTCCAACTCGGGGTCTTCGTCCTCGTCTCACTTTCGTTGCTGCTCCT
>NZ_QPLS01000283.1:0-439 GCF_003665955.1 Halorubrum sp. Atlit-28R | reverse complement strand
GTACGCTGCTGCGGGCTTGTCGGTCAGGCCGCTGTGGTGGTTCCCGAACCACGGGGCGACGTTGTCGGCGATTTCCTCGATATCGTCGGTGTCCCACCCGTCCTGCGTTTCGACGACGTAGGAGGGGTCGACGAAGTGAACGTCGCTGTCGAGTTCGTACAGCATCTCCTTGTCGACGCCGTCGGAAAGCGGGTCGGGAAGGCCGTCCCATTCGAGCGAGACCCCGTCGAGGCGAGCATAGAACGTCTCCAGCGATTTCCCGGCGAATTCGGGTGCGTAGAGCGACTCGACCGTTTCACTTTGTCCCAGCGCGACGGCCATGTCGGCGTAGTGGGAGAACACGACCATTGCATGCTCCGGGGGTGCGTCGAACTCGACAGTTCCCACGGGAGCCATCGACACCGAGTAGGATTCCTCCGGTTTGACGGTCGTCTCTTCA
>NZ_QPLS01000282.1:0-439 GCF_003665955.1 Halorubrum sp. Atlit-28R | reverse complement strand
GTCATTGATACCGACGTGGCCGGGTCGCACAGATCGAAGCCGTCGTAGAGCACTTTCATGTCTTCCAGTGTCGCAATCGAGACACCGGAATTGCCTACCTTGCCGTAAATGTCGGGGCGCCGGGCCGGATCGGCGCCGTACAGCGTCACAGAGTCGAACGCGGTCGATAACCGTTTGGCAGGCATTCCCTCTGACAAGAGCTTGAAGCGGCGCTTGGTACGAAAGGGATCGCCTTCGCCGGCGAACATGCGGGTCTGCTCTTCATTTTCGCGCTTGAATGCAAACACGCCGGCGGTATACGGAAACGAGCCGGGCACATTTTCCAGCATCAGCCAGCGCAAAATCTCGCCATGATCTTCGTAGCGCGGCAGCGCCACCTTGCGGATCTTGGTGCCAGACAGTGTCGTCGTGACCAGTTGGGTGCGGATTTCCTCGAACT
>NZ_QPLS01000281.1:0-439 GCF_003665955.1 Halorubrum sp. Atlit-28R | reverse complement strand
GATGAAGCCATCGCCATTTTGGTCGGTATAAGAAAAGTGCCGGTCCATCTTTGCGGCACGGTCGTGCGATGGGCTTGATTGCGCAAAGGAAAAGCTTGTGAAAACGAAACCAGCGATGATGGTCAGTAGCGAATTCAGTGATTTCGCATACATGTGCATGTCTCCATTGGTTGTTTTCTTTGATCAGCGCGGGGTCAGATGTCTTAAAGGTAGTCAATGTCTTCTGCATTCACCAATTTATTTACCGGTTGTTACACCTTTTCTGCACACGAGCTGCGTCAATATTCTTGATAGCTTATTGGAACAAAAGCACACGCCTGTGCTAACGTGTAAAATAAAAATGCCGAAGCGATTTGCCCACGAAGCGAATTTCTTCAAGAGCAAAATCAATGCAACCAAAGACACAATTTTTGGCCTGGAGACACCATGAACGCGCCTT
>NZ_QPLS01000280.1:0-439 GCF_003665955.1 Halorubrum sp. Atlit-28R | reverse complement strand
AACGCACCTATTTTTATTATGTGCTTTTCGTCGCATCCAATGCACTGTCGGTAGCCGCCCACAGCGGCATCGGATTTCAGTTCCTATGGCCGGAGTCCCCTGGCTGGGGGATGATTTCGTCAATGACGGGGTTTGCTTGTACCGGCCTTACCTTGCTGTTGTTCCAGCGGCGTTTGCTCTCAACTTGGCAAACGGCGCCATCGCTCGACAAAGTGATGCTGGCCTTTATTGGCTTAAATATATTGCAGATCATCGGCTTCGCGGTGTTCGAATATGCACAGATGAACCGTATCGGCATCACCATGGATCTACTGAGCATGCTGCTCGGATTAACGGTCGGTGTTGTTTGTGTATTGCGTGGCAATCGCGGCGCGCGATTTTTCCTGTTGGCGTTTAGCCCTCTGCTGATCATGGCAGCGCTGCTTGCCCTGCGCAGCTT
>NZ_QPLS01000279.1:0-439 GCF_003665955.1 Halorubrum sp. Atlit-28R | reverse complement strand
ACGGGCAACAGCCACGACCAATGGGTCATTACTCACCAACGGCTCGGCTGAATTCGAATACTCGCTGCCCATCACGACCCGTTGTAACGACGTCGACCTCGCCGCCGAAGGGTTAGACCTCGAACAACTCCGCACACAAATCCCATCACGACCGGGACCACGGCTGTCAAACGGTGCTCCCGAGACGAAAGCTGATGAGACGCCCCCGATGCCAGCGGAAACGAGCTCCGAGTCCCGGTCACCCGAAGACACTGAGACAGCAGAGACACAGACTGTTGAGCAGTCACTCGCAGCGATTGACGAGCGCCTTGGGAGAATCGAGTCGGCAGTCACTAGTCGAGAACTCACCGCACACGTTGTTGACGCAGGTGATGGGACGATTCTACTCCGGCTGGACGATCCATCTGTAGACCTTGAGCATGGCCAGGAACTTCGAGTC
>NZ_QPLS01000278.1:0-439 GCF_003665955.1 Halorubrum sp. Atlit-28R | reverse complement strand
CGACCCGGATTGTCACGTCGTCGCCACCGTGGCGAATCGCGTTCGACAGGAGGTTTTCGAAGAGTTGTCGGAGCCGACCGTGATGGGCGTCCACCTCGGCGATACCGTCGATTTTGAGCGTCGCTTCCGGCGAGGAGGTCGCGACGGTGTTCCACGCTTCGGCGACGACTCGTTTGAGCGGTAGCGGCTCCACCTCGTCGACGGTCTGCCCGCTCCGTGCCAACGCCAGCACGTCTTGAATGATGGTCTCCATCCGTTCGTGCGCGACTTGCACTCGGGCGAGTTCGTCGCTGTCGAACTGTTCTTGGGCGAGTTCGAGATAGCCCATGGCTACGTTGAGCGGGTTCTGGAGGTCGTGCGAGACGGCCGACGCGAACGATTCGAGTTGCTCGTTTTGTCGGGCGAGTTCGCGCTCGCGCTGGCGAAGGAGTTGTTCGCG
>NZ_QPLS01000277.1:0-440 GCF_003665955.1 Halorubrum sp. Atlit-28R | reverse complement strand
CGTCGTTGAACAGGCCGTCCGGCAGCCAGATCACCGTGTCGATGGCCAGGTGATCGCGCAGCACCGCCTCGATCTCTTCGCGGGACAGGTGCGGATTGCGGTTCCTGTTGAGCAGGCATTCCTCGGTGGTGATCAGGGTGCCTTCACCGTCGACGTGGATCGAGCCGCCCTCCAGCACGAAGCCCTCGGTGCGGTAGCGGTCGCAGCGCTCGATCTCGAGGATCTTGCTGGCCACCTGATCGTCGCGGTGCCAGGGCCAGTACAGGCCGCCGTCGAAGCCGCCCCAGGCGTTGAAGCCCCAGTCCACTCCGCGCACGTCACCCTGATCGTTGGTGACGAAGGTGGGGCCGGTGTCGCGCACCCAGGCGTCGTCGGTGCTGATTTCCACCAGGCGGATGCCGCTGCCGTCGAGGCGTGCGCGGGCGTTCTCGTACTGGCCG
>NZ_QPLS01000276.1:0-440 GCF_003665955.1 Halorubrum sp. Atlit-28R | reverse complement strand
GTATCGCGACCATGGCATCTACATCCAGTACCGGTGAGCAACGATGAGCGAGCCAACCGACCGATTCGTGATCGAGATCGGAACCGGAACCGTCGCGCACATCATCGATACGGACGCCGACCAATCGGAGACGGACTCTCGCTTCTCGCTCGGCATTGGAGGTCCCGGGGAGATGATGTGTAGTCGAGGGAACCGCCACCCGCGTCCGCAGCACGTCTCGTTGTCGGAGTTTGCCGCCCACCACGACATCAACAAGGCGGGCTTCGAAGGCGATGCACCTGACGAGATCTGTTCGTATTGCTGGTCGAACACGCGTGAAGCAGTGGGGAAAGAGCAGGATGCTGACGACCTGTCCGAGCAGATCGGGACTGTCGGGTATCGGCTCCGGTGGAAGCAGAAAGGGCGTGCGCGGGAGGAGTGGTACGATATCGTCGTGAGAC
>NZ_QPLS01000275.1:0-441 GCF_003665955.1 Halorubrum sp. Atlit-28R | reverse complement strand
CATCTCTTTAGCGCCTTTGACACACAGGTCGGCATGCTGCGTAAACAATTCGAAAAATTTGCCCTCGGTGGGCATCAGTCGTCCAAACATGGTCGCACTCTCTTCAGATGTGAGCGTTTATATAACATTTTGTGCATACATCGATAAACGTCGCGGGCTCGAAAGCCGAGTCCGCCGATCAGTCGCCGCCGTATATTGGCGCGTTGCCGGTATAGTTATCGAATTTTGTGTACTGACCGAGGAAGGTCAGCCGCACACTGCCGATTGGTCCGTTACGCTGCTTGCCAATGATGATTTCCGCGGTGCCCTTATCAGGAGAATCGGGATTGTAAACTTCATCACGGTAGATGAACAAGATCACGTCGGCATCCTGTTCGATAGCACCGGATTCACGCAGATCGGACATGACCGGGCGCTTGTTGGGACGTTGTTCAAGCGAGC
>NZ_QPLS01000274.1:0-441 GCF_003665955.1 Halorubrum sp. Atlit-28R | reverse complement strand
TTCTAGACGAAATTGTTACAAAGCTTATTCTTTTCCCCATTTATCAACAATTTTCAGTGAATGTCGACGGGGGTTCGTTAAAATTTCGCCCTTTATCGGCGCAATGTGGGGTGACGGCCCAATTTTGCACAATTTCGCCACCGGGAAGCGCCCGGTGGCGTTTAGCTGTCGGATCAGGAAGTCTGCAGGAAACGCGCCAGCTGCCGGCGCAACTGCCGGTTCTCTTGCTGCAGCGCATCAACCCGGTCGAGCAGCGTCAGCGCCATGGCGATCCCCGGCCAATCCAGATCCAGCTCGGCACGCAGCCTGCGCGCGCGCTGCAGGTGGCTCAGCGCCGGATAATCGAACTCCCAGCGTGGCTGCGCCGGCTCCAGCGGCACGATAACGCCCAGGCCGACGATCTCGACCAGCTCGTCCTCTGAAATCTCCACCCGCTGGCAC
>NZ_QPLS01000273.1:0-441 GCF_003665955.1 Halorubrum sp. Atlit-28R | reverse complement strand
AATCCGCTCTCCCCGATTTGAACGGGGGACAAGCCGATCTACAGTCGGCTGCTCTGCCAGGCTGAGCTAAGAGCGGTCACCGATTCATATCTGGTCGACGCGTTTAACCATTATCATTCTCGCTGCCGCGTGTGCTGTGTGTCAGACAGGTACGAACATTGATATACCGCCGAGATAATCCCGGAGTAATGAGTAAAATCACGTTCCGCGCCGACGACGCCCTCGTCGAGCGCTTGGACCGCCTCGACACCTCGAAAAGCGAGGTGATGCGCGAGGCCCTCCGCCAGTACCTCGACGAACTGGAACGTGACGACGGCGCGGACGACACCGCCGGTCTCGACGGCGCGCTCTCCGCGCGGGTCGAGGAACTCGTCGACGAGCGACTGGACGAACGGCTCCCGGCGCTCGTCGAGGAAGCCGCGGCGGCCCGCGAGTCCGAGC
>NZ_QPLS01000272.1:0-441 GCF_003665955.1 Halorubrum sp. Atlit-28R | reverse complement strand
GCCCGGTCGAGCACGAGCCGCTCATAATCGGCCGATTTGCTCGAGAGCGAACGTTCGCCGCCGGCCACCTTCGCAGTCTCTGCCGCGATTTCCCTCTCCAGTGAGGTGACTCTGTTTTGCAGCGCCGGTATCTGTGGATTATCGCGGGTAAGCGCGCGCACTTGCGCAAGCTGCGTCTTGTTGGCGATTAGCTCGTCCTGTAGCTTCGAGACTTGTTGCAACTGCAAGGCGGACTGCTTTTCCGGGTCGAAGACTGCTTTTTCGCCACGGTATTTGGACATGGCCAGCGTGGCCGCCTTTGCATTCTGCTCTGCGATTTTCACTTCTCCTGCGGCAAACCGGATCATGTCCTGTCGCCCGCGTTCATTAAGCGTATTGATAAGATCCTCGCTCATCTGCGGCAGCTTCTGATTGAGCAGATATGCATCATCGGCGCTGAAG
>NZ_QPLS01000271.1:0-441 GCF_003665955.1 Halorubrum sp. Atlit-28R | reverse complement strand
TAATACTTTTGAATATCAGGGTATTTGAACTGTCTTCATCAGGGCCACTGTATCCGTCAAATTCTGCTAATCGCATGCCGTCACGGTGAACGAAAAATGAACCCGTTGTGCTTACTCTATCTAACAATCATCTATGTTACAATTATGTCGAAGACTGTTACAGAAAGGTAACCAATGGCCCGAACCAATCCCAACGGAGTCCATACCTGACCGAAATCGTCGGAGTTCCTGCCTCTCCAACCAAGTATAACAAACGTACGTATATCATACTAGGCAGGTCGTCGCCCCCGTGACGAGCCTTTTAAATGAATCAACCCCGAGCCGTGAGTGATGTGATTTGAGAAATAATTATGTCAGTGGTGGTTAAAGAGTTATTCGAACTGCTCAAGCAGTACCTCGAAAAGAGGGTGGGTTACTGCTGTGAGTTATCGACACAGGTGT
>NZ_QPLS01000270.1:0-441 GCF_003665955.1 Halorubrum sp. Atlit-28R | reverse complement strand
TTATATCATGTTGTAGATCCCACCAATATATAATGATTGATTACACAGATATTAGGGAATCAATACATAACTATTATTAACGATGTATCCGCCGATGTGTCTATGGCACGGGATAGCAAGCCGCTCAATAGGCGAGATGTGTTGAAGGCGACTGGTGCTGTCGGAACCGCTGGCTTGGCAGGGCTGGCGGGGTGTACCGGCGGTGGCGACGGCGGCGGTGGTGATGGTGGCGGCGGTAGCGACGGCGGCGGCGGTGACGGCGGCGATGGTGGCGACGACTACCCGGCGCTGGGCAACTTCCCCATCGAGGGCGACACGGCCACGTTCGGATTCAACGTCCCGCAGTCGGGACCGTACGCCTCGGAGGGTGAAGACGAGCTTCGAGCCTATCAGCTCGCGGTGAAGCACCTCAACGAGGGCGGCGGTTGGGTCGACTCGCAG
>NZ_QPLS01000269.1:0-441 GCF_003665955.1 Halorubrum sp. Atlit-28R | reverse complement strand
GCGGACGGCGGTCGTCTTCCCGATACCGTTCGGGCCGAGGATGCCCGTGACCGAGCCGGCCTCGGGGACCGGAAGCCCGTACAGCGAGAAGGCGTTCTCGCCGTAGCGGTGGGTCGGCTCCTCGTCGAGCTCCGACGGGAGGTTGATGATTTCGATTGCATCGAAGGGGCATTTCTCGACGCAGATGCCGCAGGTCTCGCCGAGACAGATTTCCTCGGAGATGCGCACCTGGTCGGGGCCGCCCTGCTCGGCGTCCTCGCCGCGGAGCGTGATGCACTCTTTGCCCGTCCGGTTCGGCGGACAGAAGTTCGAGCACTCGTAGCTACAACGGTCCGGGGAACACCGGTCCAAGTCGACGACGGCGATACTATCGTCGGCCATCGTTAGAGCTGAACACCCGAAGTCAGCAGGATGGCGAACGTGATGAACCAGAGCGCGAAG
>NZ_QPLS01000268.1:0-442 GCF_003665955.1 Halorubrum sp. Atlit-28R | reverse complement strand
CCATATCGATACAAAACGCTTGTTCGTTGCGCCGGCGTTTACCTGGAAGCTGGCGCCGTCGACCCGGCTCAATTACAGCGCTGAAGTCCTGCGCCACCAGACGCCGCTGGACCGGGCTGTCGTTGCCGTCAACGGCCAGCTCGGCGTTCTTCCGCGCAGTCGTTTCCTCGGTGAGCCGGCCGACGGCGACATACGCATCGACAACCAGACGCACCAATTGGTATTGGATCATGTATTCAATGGGCAATGGTCGGGCCGAGTAGCCGTGTCCTACAAAAAAGGGACGTTGGAAGGATTTTCGACCGAGGCGCAGCCGACCCTGCAACCGGACCAGCGTACCCTGCGGCGCCAGCGGCGTTTCCGCGATTACGCATCGGATGACGTGTCGCTGCAAGGCGAGCTCACAGGCCGGATTCAAACCGGAAGCATCAGCCATGAAGTG
>NZ_QPLS01000267.1:0-442 GCF_003665955.1 Halorubrum sp. Atlit-28R | reverse complement strand
ACTTGGTGCTGCCATAACCGCGTACCTGCTGATACATTTCTATTTCCTGATTTGACAGAATTCGGCGCATGGCGAGGTGTGCGTTCAAATGCACCAACCGAAAGTCGGCCTGCAGGTGTGCCAGCTCTTTCACCAGGCGTGCCGTATTTTCTTCAGTGGCCTTTTGTTGGGCGTACAAGCTTTCCAATTCTGCCTCCTTGTCCACAATCAGTTTCCCGATCCGCATCGCGTTTTGCGCCATTGCATCGTAGGCTTGTTGTGTTTCGGCCGATTGGGCTGCAGAGAGCCCAAGTTTCTTGGCCTCGTCCAGTACGTGTCTCGGCCCGGGATAGCGGTTGAGTTCGGCAGCCTTTGACGTTCCCATGCCGCGGCCGTTAAGATAATCGCTGATTTCCTGCTCCGATAATGCCTTGATCGCCCGCTTTTCCTGGCCGGCGTAAGG
>NZ_QPLS01000266.1:0-443 GCF_003665955.1 Halorubrum sp. Atlit-28R | reverse complement strand
CAGCGACGCCAAGGTGGTGGGGCAGATCCAGGCGATCTTCGAACAGGACTGGCAGGCGCAGGCGCTGCTGGCGCAGGATAAGCCGGTGCCGGCGCTGCCCGATGCGCCGCCGACCGCGCCCCCGCAGGGCAACTATCTGGTGGCCAGCCCGCGCGCCTACAATCCGGCGGGCGTGCTCGAGTCGCAGGCTGAGCTGCCGCGTCTGCTGGCCGGCGCCAAACGGCGGGTGCGGGTGCAGGTCATGGATTACGCGCCGCTGTCGTTCGGCCCGGAGCGCAGTCGCCCCTTCTATGCGGTGATCGACAACGCGCTGCGCGGCGCGGCGGCGCGCGGCGTGCAGATCGAGCTGATGGTGGCCAACTGGAACACCAAAAAGCCGGATATCGCCTGGCTGAAGAGCCTGGCGCTGGTGCCGAACGTGCAGATCAAGGTGGTGACCATTC
>NZ_QPLS01000265.1:0-443 GCF_003665955.1 Halorubrum sp. Atlit-28R | reverse complement strand
CGTGTTGCTGTTATGGATCGGCGTCAAACTCTTGTTGCCGGAAGAAGACGAAGGCCACGGAGAGATTGCAGCCAGCACCCATCTGCTGGGCGCGATCAAAACCATCGTGGTCGCAGATGCCGTCATGAGCCTGGACAATCTGGTCGCTGTGGCAGGCGCAGCCAAGGATAGTTTCGGACGGGTGGTATTCGGCATCTTGTTCAGCATCCCGATCATCGTCTGGGGTAGCAAATTCGTGCTTACCCTGATGGACCGCTTCCCGGCGGTGATCACCTTCGGCGGCGCTTTACTGGGATGGATTGCAGGTGACATGTTGTTTGGCGATGTCGCCGTAAAACCTTATGTGGCCGATTTGCCAAACTGGTCCCATTACGTGGCGTCGCTGGTTGGCGCAGTGTTTGTCGTGGCCACAGGAAAACTGATCGCGCGCCGCATGCAAACCG
>NZ_QPLS01000264.1:0-443 GCF_003665955.1 Halorubrum sp. Atlit-28R | reverse complement strand
TGTCGTGCCTGTCATCTCCTTCGGTCATGCCTGTGTGGCACCGGCACCAAAGGGGGTGTGCGTCAAGCCGCGATGGCATGGTTTTAACCGAGGCTCCGATGGAAAGGTCGTGATCGATGCTGAAATGGGCGCATTCCTCGGCTTACTCTTTTGGGCGGCGGCCGCAGTTACGGCTTTCCTTATCTTTTGATCGCTGCACCCAAATTGCCAATAACGCTTGGAAATAAAATTCGACCGCGACCCCAATGCAGCATTGTCCTTTGAATAGGCATAACCAAACCCGCATTACGCCTCTTTGGGGAAGGGTGGCAGGAAGTCGAACAACTCTTTGAAGACACATGAAAACAATGAACATTACGGACAAAGCCCGCGCGATCAAGACATCCTTGGCCGAAAGAAGCAGTGAACGAAAACGGCTGCGCGGCCCCGCTCGCTTGTATTAC
>NZ_QPLS01000263.1:0-443 GCF_003665955.1 Halorubrum sp. Atlit-28R | reverse complement strand
TCCGCCGGAGCAGAGCCGCGGCGATCCGGTTCATCCGATCCAGGGCGACGAGATGCCCGAGTTCACCGTGCCGGACCCGATCACCGGCGAGGAGATATCGACGGCGCAGTTCGAGGGGGAGCGCGCGTTCCTGTGGACCTCCTTCTACACGAGCTGCCCCGACGGCGTCTGTCCGGCGCTCATCCTCCGGCTGCGGCGCGCACAGGAGGTCGCCGCCGAGGAGGGGTTCGGCGACGAGGCCGCGTTCCTCCCGCTCACGTTCGACCCCGAGCGCGACACCGCCGAGGTGCTCCGCGAGTACGCGAACCGGCGAGGGGTCGACCTCGACGCCGGCAACTGGCACTTCCTGCGGCCCGAGAGCTACGAGGCGGGCGTCGAGTTGATGGACGAGAACTTCGGGCTCAAGATCCAGAAGACGGACGCCGAGGGGTACGAGAACCTGG
>NZ_QPLS01000262.1:0-443 GCF_003665955.1 Halorubrum sp. Atlit-28R | reverse complement strand
ACGAACACCAATGGGCATTGGCTCAGATATGTATCGTCAGCAGATTTTGGACCACTACAAGAACCCCCGAAACCACGGTCGGCTCGAATCGCCGACGTACACTCACACGGGGGAAAACCCCTCCTGCGGCGATACGATTACGATGGACGTGCAGCTCGCCGATGACGGCGAGACGATAGAGCGCGTCGCGTTCTCCGGCGATGGCTGTGCCATCAGTCAGGCGTCCGCGAGCATGCTCACCCAGCGACTCCCGGGCACGACGCTCTCGGAACTGAACGAGATGGACACCGACGACATCACGGAGATGCTCGGCGTTGACATCTCGCCGATGCGTGTCAAGTGCGCCGTCCTCGCGCGACAGGTCGCACAGGACGGCGCGAAGATTCACGACGGCGAGATAGAAATCGAGAAGACGAAAACCGAAGACGACGACTAGCTTCGTC
>NZ_QPLS01000261.1:0-443 GCF_003665955.1 Halorubrum sp. Atlit-28R | reverse complement strand
AATCCGCTGGCGCCGATTTCAGCTGCAGCTGACTTGCTGTCATTTGCGCAAGCGGACAAGGCCCAGCAACGGCAGCTGGGCGAAGTAATTGCGCGGCAAACCGGGCACATGACCGGCTTGATCGATGATTTGCTCGATGTCTCGCGTGTCACCAGAGGGTTGGTCGCCATCGACAAGCAGCCTGTCAACATGCAGGATGTGATTGCTGACGCGATGGAACAAGTTCGCCCGCTGATCGAAGCACACGGGCATAGCTTCGAGTCGCGCATGCCGCCATGCGGCGCCATGGTCTTGGGCGATAAAAAGCGGCTCATACAAGTGGTGGCCAACCTCGTCAACAATGCGGTGAAATACACACCCAACGGTGGCCGGAGCCTACTGACACTGGCGGAACACGACGGCCGGGTCGTGCTTGCAGTCAGCGACAACGGCATCGGCATGTC
>NZ_QPLS01000260.1:0-444 GCF_003665955.1 Halorubrum sp. Atlit-28R | reverse complement strand
GTGTCGACGAGACGTTCGCACAGCGCGCCAAGGAAGCCGGTTCCGGTGTTCTCGTCGCTGGCGAGAACTACGGTCAGGGTTCCTCCCGCGAACACGCCGCGATGTGTCCGATGTACCTCGGCATCGAGACCGTCCTCGCGCAGTCGTTCGCCCGCATCCACAAGGCGAACCTGTTCAACTTCGGTATCGTCCCTCTCGCCATCGACGAGGAGACCTACGAGAAGCTCGAACAGGGCGACGACATCGAAATCGTCGACGACGTGGCCGAAGGCGTCAAATCCGGCCAGGAAGAGTTCACCATCCGCGTGAACGGCGACTGGGAAGCGACGGCGGACCTGCACGCCTCCGAGCGTGAGCGTCGTATTCTCACCGCCGGTGGTAAGCTGCCTCTCACGAAGCAGCAGGCCGAAGGCGGCGCAGCGCCCGCGGACGACTAAGTCCACA
>NZ_QPLS01000259.1:0-444 GCF_003665955.1 Halorubrum sp. Atlit-28R | reverse complement strand
CGTCGAGCTCCCGGATCAGCGAGACGATCTCGGAGACCTCCGCCGGGTTCATCCCCGCGGTGGGCTCGTCCATCAGGAACACGTTCGGCTCGATGGCGAGGGCCAAGGCGATCTCGACGGTCCGCTTCTCGCCGTGGCTCAGCGTGTCGCAGGCCGCGTCCGCGATGTCGGTCAGCCCGGTGAGCGCCAGCAGCTCCTCGACGTCGGCCTCGACCGACTCGTCGCCGGTCGCCCGCGAGCGGAAGTCGAGCCGGGACCCGTCGTGGCTGATCCGGGCGACCCGCACGTTCTCGCGGACGGTGAGCCCCTCGAAGATATTCGTGATCTGGTACGACCGGGAGAGCCCCGCCTGCGCCACCTCGTGCGGCTCCGCGCTGGTGATGTCGGTCAGGTCGTCCCCGTCGCCGCTCCGCAGCCAGATCGACCCGGCCGTCGGCTGGAGCA
>NZ_QPLS01000258.1:0-444 GCF_003665955.1 Halorubrum sp. Atlit-28R | reverse complement strand
AGAGGAACCACTCACGAGAAGATTGCGACTCAGATTGGTGTCGCAACTACGACTGTGAGCGAGCATCTCCGAAAAGTCGAACAACGTGTTTTCTCTGCACTTATCAGATAACTGTATTTTCGAAAGTTCTACTGACCAATCTAGACACCCGAGAATCACACATTGCTCAAGGAGCTAACTAGAGAATCTCGATGTCTATCCGTACGAAATCCCCGAGAGGACAAGCATCTCCGTCCCAAATCCCGCACCAGACAGGAACTGTGTTGTCCCAAGCGAACTCAGACCGATACCGGTGCCGACGAGCAACACCATTGCGGCCCAGTCGACAGCCCCAGGAGTGTCGCTCGGCCGCATCTTCGTCACGGACGCGCCAACACCGGCGAACAGCGCTGCAAATCCGGCGAGGAGAGGAGGCCAAGGGAGATGTCCTCAACAAGTACAGGG
>NZ_QPLS01000257.1:0-445 GCF_003665955.1 Halorubrum sp. Atlit-28R | reverse complement strand
GCTTCTTGTTGCGGGCGCGTTCAAGAACTAGCGGGACTCCGTATCTATTGTCTCCTTTGTAGCGCTATGTTGGTGTCCCAACCGTCGAAACGGCTACGTTAGGCTCATAGCAATTCCCTTTAGCGGCCGGTCGTGTTGCCCTAGTGATGGTATCAACCAGGAGAAGTTTCATCGGGGGTTCTGCCGCGGCGTTGGCGGGTCTCGCCGGCTGTCTGACAACGAGTAATTCCGAACGTGACGCCTCTTCGACTGGCTCCGGTGGCGGCGACGCGGAAACGTACGAGGTCGGCTATCGGGACTTCCAGACGAACATCGAGGCCACCGCGTTCCCCGATATGCTGTACTTCTACTGCGTCCAGTCCGGGTGGATGAACTGGCCGTCGCTGATGCAGTCGTTCGAGGACTCCTACGGCGTGGCCGTCCACGACGACGACCGCTCGTCGGA
>NZ_QPLS01000256.1:0-445 GCF_003665955.1 Halorubrum sp. Atlit-28R | reverse complement strand
TTAAGTTGGCTCTGTTCAGCACGCTGTTGCAGCGTCCAAAGCCGGGCATACATGCCTTTTCGTTCCAGCAGTTCGGCATGAGAGCCACGTTCGATCACTCGCCCGCGTTCGAGCACCAGGATTTCATTGGCGTGCACGATGGTCGATAGCCGGTGTGCAATGATCAGCGTGGTGCGATTGACCGAGAGGCGGTCAAGCTCTTGCTGAATCGCATGTTCCGATTGCGAATCCAAAGCTGATGTTGCCTCATCAAAAATAAGTATCGGCGGATTCTTCAGCACCGCTCTTGCCACGGCAATACGTTGGCGTTCACCGCCCGACAACTTCACGCCGCGTTCACCGACCGGCGCATCGTATTTTTCCGGCAACGATTCGATCAACTCATGGATATGCGCTGCCTTGGCTGCCGCAATGGTATCGTCGAGGCTGGCGCCCTCGCGGCCAT
>NZ_QPLS01000255.1:0-445 GCF_003665955.1 Halorubrum sp. Atlit-28R | reverse complement strand
ACTGCGAGGGTATTCGACGGGGTTATCCCAGTCGTACCGGCCAGTTGCTGGCCCCACGGTTCGCTCTCGACCGAGAAACCCTGGTTCGAGGCGGTTCTCTGGGCCACGTCCCGAGGCATCCCCCGTCACTGCATTCGTTCTGGGTTCGGCGGTGGCGTTTCCAGCGACTTTCCGTCAGTGGCCGCCTACTGGGCGTCTGCGGCGGGTGGGTTGGAAAAGGACCACAATCGTCGTTGTCCTCCCCGCTGTCAGGACTGGGCTATTCGCGAGTCACGACATGCTGCTAACGCCGATAATACAAGACTCTACGCTGGAGTTTCAGAGTCAGAAACTCGCATTGTGGTTTTAGTACACATCGGCCAGTAGATGTCGGTAGCCGCCGGTCGGAGGCGGTCCCCGAAAAGTATCCGACACACCTGCCCTCCATCGCCCCCGCCCGTTCCCC
>NZ_QPLS01000254.1:0-445 GCF_003665955.1 Halorubrum sp. Atlit-28R | reverse complement strand
CACCGGGCGCTCCTGCATAAGGCGTTTCAGACCGCAAGTCACGACGGGAGCGGCGATGGTCACGTCATCGTTGGTCTGACCAGCCCTGAACTGGCCACAGAGACGCGTAGTGACCCGACACACGTCGAACAGTTGGGTGCGTACGATGACCGTCGAAGCGCGCTCGCGTCCGAGCTGGACCAGTTGGGTGAGCCGTATACCGCCACGTATGAGATTGTCCGGTTAGACGACACGCAGGGACCGGCCGCGACACGGGCGGACGTGGATGCGCTCGTCGCCTCGCCGGAGGCGAAGGCACAGCGCCGCGCCTACGAACTCAACCAACAGCGGCGAGACGCGGGGCTCCACCCGCTGGAAATCCACACGCCGCCGTTCGTCGTCGCCGAAGACGGCACGCGAATCAGCAGCACCCGGATCCGGAACGGCGAAATCGACGTGCACGGCC
>NZ_QPLS01000253.1:0-445 GCF_003665955.1 Halorubrum sp. Atlit-28R | reverse complement strand
CTTTTCATCCGACTGCGACGCGCGACGGGCGCCACCGGGGCCAGAACGGCGTTATCGTCGCTGTCAGCCGCGCTGCTGCTCTCGGGTTGCGCAACGTTCTCTCCGGACGGCGGCATGACGGCGGTGGCCGACATCGCCGGCGGCACCATCAAGAAGGACGTGATCTCGATCCGGACCGCCGACGATGTCGTGGTCGCGAACGATGCGGTCAAGCGGCTGCTGCGCCGGACCCTGAACGTCGAAACCGCGATCCAGGTCGCGCTCCTCAGCAACCGGGGCCTTCAGGCGGCCTACAACGAACTGGCGCTGGCGGAAGCGGACCTCGTCCAGGAGAGCCTGCCGCCCAATCCCACGTTCTCGATTTCGCGAATATCGGGCAACGGAGCCGTCGAGATCGAACGGCAGGTCGTCGGCGACATTCTGCCGCTCGCCACCCTGCCGTTCC
>NZ_QPLS01000252.1:0-446 GCF_003665955.1 Halorubrum sp. Atlit-28R | reverse complement strand
ATAGTATCGCTGTTCGGCTGACTCAATCTTTAATTTCAATAGATGACCGGGAGTAACAACGCTCGTGTCGGCGGTGGTGGCTTCCGCCCACCTTCGGGCGGTGGCGGGTCACCACCCAATGATGGTGGTGGTGGAGGCGGTGGTGGCGGGGGAAACGTCGTTCCCGAGTTGGATATTGACCCGGTCGAGTTCGTCACCGAGGCGTTCGCCGGGTTTGTCGCGTCGTTCGCGAACGGTATCGGTGATGTTCTGGATGCGTTCCAGCACCTCGTGTTCGGTATCAACGCACCTGGTAGCACTACCGACACCGCGACGTGGGGAGCACCCGAGGGCGGCCTCTGGTCCGGCGCATGGTGGCTATTCTGGACACTAGCCCCTCTCGCCATTGTCGTGTTGACTATGCAGGCGATGAGTGTCGCCGGACGAGAGAATACCCGCGAAGGGAA
>NZ_QPLS01000251.1:0-446 GCF_003665955.1 Halorubrum sp. Atlit-28R | reverse complement strand
GTGAACCGTCTCCTCGACGTAGAGCGTCGGTCCCCGTTCCATGTCGGTGAACGCCGCCGCGTCGGCGTTCACGCGCTGACCGACCTCGGAGTCGAACGCCGCCTTCAGAGCGGCCATGTCCTCGAAGTAGAGTTCGACGATACCGTCGTACTCGGACCGTTCGGGGTCGGTCGGGACGCTCGTCGCGTACTTCACGAGCCCCGGAAACTCCCTCGCGAGTTCCGCGTGGCTCCCCCGCCACCGCTCGACGAACTCCTCGTGCGTGTAGTCGTCGTCCCGGACGAGCATATTCACCAATTTAATCATGCACGTCTGCGATCCAATCCGACGTTACTTTGCTCTATCGCTGACTCGCGGTTCGAGCGGCCGTCGAGGGCGTTCGAGTGGGTGGAACTGACGTTCGAACTGTTCGAACAGATTTATCACGAATGAACACCGACGATAAG
>NZ_QPLS01000250.1:0-447 GCF_003665955.1 Halorubrum sp. Atlit-28R | reverse complement strand
TCACGGGCAACGTGTGGCTCGCCGCCGGAATCCCACTCGCTGTTTTCACTGCAATTCACATCCCACTGTGGGGAGTCGGAACAACGCTCCAGATTGGCGCGTGGTCCGTGGTCGTCACGGGTGTCTACCTCTGGCGACGGACGCTCGTCGCGCCGATAGTAATGCACCTGCTCAATGACATCGTCGGGTTCGTTATCCTTCCTGCGCTAGGCTGACTTCGACTCTCTGGAACGTCCCCCTTGAGAACAATTTCACGGCCGCAACGAGCCACTGAAACCTCGAAAGCTCGGTTCGGCCGTCTACGAAAATAACGGTTCTGAGTGAATTTTTAATCAGTGACAGTTTGTCAAAGTGGTGCTGAATAGAGAGTGCGCATCTCGAACGGTAGTAGTCCCCGCCAGGCCCAAGTGTGTCAAACTCTAACATAGGTGTGAGATATGTCCACTC
>NZ_QPLS01000249.1:0-448 GCF_003665955.1 Halorubrum sp. Atlit-28R | reverse complement strand
CAATGATGACTGCCACGGGAGATCGACAGCAGTCGATCAGGCCGAAAGCTTGATTAGGCTCAAAAGGCCGCTGGTCACCGCGACGAACAGAACGGGCACCAGATTGGTGGCAGCCACGATCATGCCCACGAGGACGCTATTGTAAACACCGCCTGAGACGGAAAGGAGCGCAACTAAACTCGCGATGAAAAAGACGTTGGCGGAGATCAGCACAAGGACGAACCTGAGGAGACGGCTGCGCCGAATGTTTGCCTCCTCAAGCGACTCCACAACTCTGCCACCGAGGAAAAGGCAGAGAAAATGAAGACTCGAAAGCGACGCCGCCAAGACAAGGCAAGCGATCACCGGCTCGAAGCCACCGGCTGCTATCATGCCCAGAGTAATGAGAGCAGCCGACCAATAGATGAGCGCGGTCTTAATCACGACGTCCAGGATGAAGGCTGCCCAC
>NZ_QPLS01000248.1:0-449 GCF_003665955.1 Halorubrum sp. Atlit-28R | reverse complement strand
CCGCCGCGACGCCGAGAAGAAGTACGGCTTCGACCTCTATCAGGGCGGTATCCCGCCGGGCGAGCAGATTCGCCTCATCCACGTCGGCAGCGACGTGCAGGCCTGCGGCGGCACCCACGTCAAGCGCACCGGCGACATCGGGGCCATCAAGGTGCTGACGACGGAGCCCGTGCAGGACGGCGTCGAGCGCGTCGTCTTCGCGGCGGGCGACGCGGCCGTCGAGGCCACACAGCGCACCGAGGACGCGCTGTACAGCGCGGCCGACGTGCTCGACGTGAACCCCGCGGACGTGCCCGAGACGGCAGAGCGCTTCTTCACCGAGTGGAAGGAGCGCGGCAAGACCATCGACCGTCTGAAGACGGAACTCGCCGAGGCGCGCGCCGCGGCCGGGGCGGACGAAATCGATATCGACGGTACGCCCGCCGTCATCCAGCGCCTCGACGGCGACG
>NZ_QPLS01000247.1:0-449 GCF_003665955.1 Halorubrum sp. Atlit-28R | reverse complement strand
GTCGGAACACGGTTCGACGGAACTGTCGTTTTCGCGTTGTTCCCCGGTGGTGGCTCGACCGGGCGCGTTACTGATGGAGAAAACGGAGTAACGACCGCCAGACCGTCGAATCGAGGATTCGATTAGCGCACTGAGCTCACCCGACGGTCGCTGTGCAGCGACGTATCGGTTCAGTACTTCGCTCCGCTGGCGAGCACCGCTCGGAGACAGCAGTACTTAAACACCCATTGCAGATAGCATAACCGGGAAGTCAGTAAAGAGACTACTAACAATTGATGTCAGAAGAATTCGGTTCGGAACTGGACGGAAAGGTCGCAATCGTCACCGGCGCGTCGTCGGGCATCGGCAGCGCGACGGCCAAGTCCCTCGCCTCTCGCGGGGCCAGCGTCGTCGTCGCCGCCCGCCGCGAAGGCGAACTCGAAGAACTCGCCGCAACTATCGAAGACGAC
>NZ_QPLS01000246.1:0-450 GCF_003665955.1 Halorubrum sp. Atlit-28R | reverse complement strand
AACAAATCGGGCTCGTTGGCGAGCGCCATCGCGATCATCACGCGCTGGCGCTGGCCGCCCGACAATTGGTGCGGATAGCTCTTGAGCCGCGTCTCCGGCTCGGGGATGCCGACCTGGCCGAGCAGTTCCAGCGTCAGCGCCCGGGCCGCCGCACCACCGATGCCCCGATGCAGCGACAGGATCTCGCCGATCTGGGTCTCGATGGTCTGCAGCGGATTGAGCGAGGTCATCGGCTGCTGGAAGATGATCGAGATGTCGTTGCCGCGGACCTCGCGCATCTCCTGGTCGGACGCGGTCAAGAGATCGCGGCCGCGGAAACGGATCGCACCGGAAGGATGCGAGGCCGTCGGATACGGCAACAGCTTCAATACCGACAGCGCGCTGACGGATTTTCCCGAACCGGATTCGCCGACCAGTGCGACGCACTCGCCGCGCTTGATCGAGAACGAG
>NZ_QPLS01000245.1:0-451 GCF_003665955.1 Halorubrum sp. Atlit-28R | reverse complement strand
CCACGCCTCGAAGAACATGCTCCGACAGTATCTCTCGGGCGAGCGAACCTACGAGATGGACGACGGGCGCGACGTTCAAGCCGCCGTCGTGCAGTTCGACCCGCAGGACGAGTACGCACAGATGCACGACGATAATCCGGATATGGACACAGAAATCGCCCGACGCTACGAGCGAGAGGGTATCGCCCACGGTGGCCACGACGACACGATTGCGCTCGTCCCGAAGATGGCTGGGTCGTCGTATCCGGGGTCGAACCACCGTGCAGAGCAGTTGGAGTTCACCATCCCCTTTTCGATGGCGCGCGACCTGCCGTGGCTCGTTGCCGGAAGCAGCCTCAACGACAACCAGTATCCGGCACTTCTCGAACTACTGAATCGGTTCTTCCGGAACTACAGCGACAGCGGAACCTACAAGGAGTTCCTGACGTTCCTCGACGACCCGGCGCTCAAG
>NZ_QPLS01000244.1:0-451 GCF_003665955.1 Halorubrum sp. Atlit-28R | reverse complement strand
TTAGCGTTTCAATGTCTGCCACGGTGATCTCCTGCTCTGTTATTGTGATTTGACACCGGCAGGCGGCACATCTGCTTGCACAAATACTACTCGCCGCTCAGCGGTGCTGCCCGTTACAAAATGCTTACTACGAAGCTGATTACGAACCTGATAACGTCATTTTTCGCATATATTGCCAGATACTACCAACCGGAAACTGCCGCGTCCGATGGCGGCTCATGTCCTCATTCTATTAAGATTTAACAGTAATACAATGGTTCCGGTGCCGGTTTCGAGTGCTCTTGTCCGATACGGAATAGCTTGAGCAGCGAAACGGCCAGCGCGTGTAAAATGCCGGATGCTTTCTGCCGTATTTCATCCGAGATTGATTACATGAACCTCAACGAAACACCCCATATCCGTGCCAAGAAAAAAATCCACCCGCTAGCGAATTTCATCTTCATGACCCGCT
>NZ_QPLS01000243.1:0-451 GCF_003665955.1 Halorubrum sp. Atlit-28R | reverse complement strand
CTCTCTACCTCAGACCAACTGGTGTCAACTACTTCGTCCGCAATCTCACGAAGCCGAAATGCTTCGTCAGGGTGCTCTTTGAGAAAATCAATGATTTTGACTTCCAGACGAGGAGGTTCATCGCCTGACTGCCAACTGTCTGAGTCTGTATTTACTGGCATTTTACAGTTTCCTGTTGATCTCTTTTAGTGTCCTTTCCAAATCATCAACTCGACTTTCTAGCCCTCGTCTCCCATCAACTGAATCTTCTAACTCATCGACACGTTGGTCAAGAGAGTCGAACGCACGGTCTGGCTGTACAGATCTCTCTAGCTTGTCAAGTCGCCGTTCAATCTCGCTCAACCTACGCTCAATGTCATCAGACATAATCAATTCTTATTGATAGTATAGGATAAGTAATTGGTGAAGGGCGAAAGTGATATTTCAAAATATTTGACCCACGTCAATCTCG
>NZ_QPLS01000242.1:0-452 GCF_003665955.1 Halorubrum sp. Atlit-28R | reverse complement strand
AGATACCGTTGCTTCGGCTGCCTGCCGGTCGCTTCGATAACTGATACAGACCGCGTAGCCGCGTGCTGCCGCTAGCCTGGCGGTAGCAGCACCGATACCGCGGCTGCCGCCGGTGATAACAATGACTTTCATATCCATGTTGCTGCACCCCGTAAAGCAGTCCGCCGCCAATAAATAGCCCGCTGTCAGATGGAACTTTATTGACAGTGGTAGTGTTCCAAATAGTGTAGCGCCAATTCCAGCATACAAACATTCTGTATTTCGACATAAAGAAGCATTTCTGCATTCGACCCACTTATTTTCTATGTCATCGTTATTTGCAAATGCGCAGCTGACCGGCCTGCCCCCTGTGCTGAATCGGGAAACGCGGACCCTTATCCTTGGAAGTTTTCCAGGCGAAAAATCCTTGAAAGCGAAACAGTACTATGCACATCCACGCAATCAGTTCTGGC
>NZ_QPLS01000241.1:0-452 GCF_003665955.1 Halorubrum sp. Atlit-28R | reverse complement strand
CCTAACCGATTCGCGCCCTGTATGCAGCACAGCCTCAACAAACTATCCGCGACTGAGAACTTCAACAGACCCACTTGTCTGGCAAAGTCGAGGTCAAAATAGGGTATTGCAGGTAACTTCGACACCGACGAGTTCGTCAAGGCTCATCTGGGACCCATTTGTAGCGCTTTTCTCTCGGTTCCTCGTCTGAAGTCCTCTTTTCAGTGTCCAAACCCTGGGAGTCAGATCGCTGGTTCACGCCTTCTCACCGGCGAGTAACCCGCTCGCTCTGTGCTGGGGTGATTCTGAATGTGTGATTTTCATTGCTCAATAGGGCACTGTCTAGTTAGTGACTTTCTCAACCGGCGTTCGTCCGTTGAGCGCTTGATGCGGTCGTTGAAAGTTATAGTATTGCGCAAATTGTATGAACAACTCGCGGACGCTTCCGTGACTGCCCACCCACGAATTATGGA
>NZ_QPLS01000240.1:0-452 GCF_003665955.1 Halorubrum sp. Atlit-28R | reverse complement strand
GCTCCATGCCGAGCGTTGTTGCGAGCTCGCCGACGATGGGCGGCCGCATACCGGCGTCCTGCAGTACGGCGGATATCCTTTCAAACAGGATTTGATCGGGATCGGATAGTCTTGCTCGATGGCCGCGCATGCGCAGGGCCAAGCCGTCGCGTGCGATGACTTCCTCCTTGATCTGCTGCCTGATTGCCTCGGGCACAGCCGTTTTTAATCGTTCATCAAGCGTTCTTGCAAGCGCCGGTTCGGTTAGTCCCAGACTTTCCGGTTGCGCCGCGTGCCAGTCTCGAAGTGTGTCGCATAGCTGCGTGCATAGCGCAGTCCAATAATGCTGTGCGATGCCCAGCACGGAATCGCCCTTGACGATGGTTTTGATCTGGTGTCGGTCGTGCAAGGCTTGAGCCTCATCTGGCGTCAGGTTCCACGCCTGAGCGAATCGATGCAAGTCTACGCCCGCC
>NZ_QPLS01000239.1:0-453 GCF_003665955.1 Halorubrum sp. Atlit-28R | reverse complement strand
GTATTTCGGCTTGGCGCACACATTCCCGTCCCGGGAATTGATCCAACTCAGTTAGCTGAGTTGTTCAGGCAAAACCAGGGCGGCATTCTCGGCATGTTCAACATGTTCTCGGGCGGTGCGCTATCTCGCTTCACTATTTTCGCACTCGGGATCATGCCGTACATTTCGGCGTCGATCATCATGCAATTGATGTCGGTGGTTTCGGATCAATTGGCATCGCTGAAAAAAGAAGGCGAAGCCGGCCGTCGGAAGATTACGCAGTACACTCGTTACGGTACGCTGGTATTGGCGACGTTTCAGGGGCTCGGAATTGCGGTTGCCTTGGAGTCTCAGGCCGGTTTGGTAATCGATCCTGGCATGGCGTTTCGCTTCACAACGGTGGTAACACTGGTGACCGGCACCATGTTCTTGATGTGGCTGGGAGAGCAAATTACTGAGCGCGGGCTAGGTAAC
>NZ_QPLS01000238.1:0-453 GCF_003665955.1 Halorubrum sp. Atlit-28R | reverse complement strand
TGATACCAATAAATTTAAGTATATTATGTTTATTATTTTGATTGTCAAATTTAAGTACACCCTAAACATACAAATGAAGTTGTTGAATTTATAACAATCAAATTGTATGATTAGGGTGTAAATTAATTGTGGAGTGAAATTAATGATTATTGGCTATGCGAGAGTATCATCTAATGACCAAAATTTAGAAAGACAATTAGACAATTTAAAGGCTTTTGGTGTAGACAAAGTGTTTATAGAAAAACAATCGGGAGAATCAATTGAAAATAGGCCGGTACTTCAAGAAGCACTTAACTTTGTGAGAATGGGAGATTGTTTCGTTGTAGAATCGATTGATCGATTAGGTCGTAACTATGATGAGGTTATTAACACAGTAAATTACCTAAAAGATAAAGAAGTACAATTGATGATCACTAGTTTACCTATAATGAATGAAGTCATCGGTAATCCATT
>NZ_QPLS01000237.1:0-453 GCF_003665955.1 Halorubrum sp. Atlit-28R | reverse complement strand
GTTCCGTGGTCTGTGATAGGTCGTGGCACGGTATGTGAGAGACGTGACGAAGTTCCAATATAGAGCTATCGCCGGTGGGTACTCGTCTCGGTGAGAACTGAACACGTAATACGTCGATTTCGGCCGTGAGCGAACCCAATTCAGGATATCTTTCGAAGATATCCAAGCGGCACTCACCGCGCTCATCGACCCGAACACAGAACGTGCGCGTCCTGTCACGTTGTGGTTCTGGTTCGGCGTACCGCCCTCGTCTCGGGGGACGGCGAAGCGTTATACCGCAGAGTCGAGATGCACCCACGATGCCTTACGACACCGTTCGAGGGACCGATCCGGCCGTCGCCGACGCGCTGGCGGGCGAACGCGAACGACAGAACGATACGCTCGCCATGATAGCGAGCGAGAACCACGTCAGCGAGGCGGTCATGGAGGCCCAAAGCTCGGAACTGACGAACA
>NZ_QPLS01000236.1:0-454 GCF_003665955.1 Halorubrum sp. Atlit-28R | reverse complement strand
ACCGGGTCGTCGAGGCCGAGCGTCGATTCGGTCACGTCGAACGGGCGGAGCGTCGCCGACATCAGAATGCTCGCGTGAACCTCTTCGAACAGTTCGCGGGTGACCTCTCGCGGGATGCAGGTGTAGAGTTCGGCACGACCGTAGATTTCGTCGGTTCCGCCGTCGCGGCGAACCGAGAGCATCGGGTGTCGACCGAGGTCGCCGCCCATCTCCATCCAATCGGCGATGAAGTTCGCCGCCTGCAAGGTTTGACACTCTTGACGCGTCGTCGCGTCGCCGTGTTTGTACTCGTCTTCGTACTGTTCGTCCAGTCGCTTGCCCAACTGCAAGGCGAGTTCGACTTCGATGTCGATGCCGCGGCCCTCGTACGACTGGAGGAAGTCCATCGTCAGGTCGTCGCGGCGGCCCTGACTGGCAATCGAGAGGTCGTACCAGTTTTCGCCGACCTGCTCGC
>NZ_QPLS01000235.1:0-454 GCF_003665955.1 Halorubrum sp. Atlit-28R | reverse complement strand
GCCGATTCCGAACTGCCAAGGAACAGGTAGCCGCCCGGATTCAAGGCAAAATGAAACATCTCCAATACCTGCGCTTGCATTTCCCGGTTCAGATAGATCAACAGGTTTCTGCAGGTGATCATATCCAGCTTCGAAAACGGCGGGTCACGCAATAGATTGTGCGAGGCGAACAATACCTTGTCCCGAATCGGTTTCTTGATCCGGAAATGCATGTCATCCTTGACGAAATATTCGCTCAATTTCGGAACAGAAATATCGGTGATTGCCGACGACAAATACGATCCTTTGCGGGCAATCGCAATCGATTCATCATCGATATCGGTAGCAAACACTTGTACTTCCGGTGGCTTGACCAGCAGGTTTTCCTGGTCGGTCAGCAACATCGCAATCGAATACGCTTCTTCGCCGGTGGAACATGCCGCTACCCAGACGCGCACTTGTTCACCGGGCTGCT
>NZ_QPLS01000234.1:0-456 GCF_003665955.1 Halorubrum sp. Atlit-28R | reverse complement strand
AAAACTGTTCTGATACTTCAAGCCAAATTTTCTCCGCGCTGTACCTGTACTCTCTATCCGGCATACCAAGGCGTCATAGAAGAGTTGCCACGATATTTATTTCGTGAGTTTATAGCCGAATCAGGCGATAGAATATAATTGCGTATCGAACACCGACGGTTCTGCCATTTCAGAGAAATGTCTCGCCAGCCGTGCGAGATACAAAGCGCGAATAGATCTCCGGGGTTTTTCCTTCCAAGTTCATCACCGGTGACTATGGACTGGACAATTTTGCTCGCAATCGGATTATTTGCTTTCGCTTGGCTCACGATGATTTATCAAGCACAGAAAGATAGCTGGGATACGAGCCGGACGTTCGGGATGTTTGTTTTCCTTGTTGGTGCCACCTGTGGAGTGTTTCTTGACAATCTTCTTTCCGCTGAATCGTCACTCCTTCCGTGGATAGAACCAATTGCG
>NZ_QPLS01000233.1:0-457 GCF_003665955.1 Halorubrum sp. Atlit-28R | reverse complement strand
AAAAAGGTGAAGATCGCAAGACAGTGTTGGAATCACGGTCGTAATGGACACACACACACCGTATGTCGAGTGGGTCGGGTCAACCACGCGACGCGGAAGCTCGGTTGTTAATAATTCACTACTACAACAACCGTAATTATACGTGTTTTGTTCCCAGTACGGTTACTGTTATATCTACTGTCATGTAAAGGTATTGCTGATATATAGACTCTCGTCAGACCCCCGACCCCGTTTTCCCCCTAGCCACTCGACACGCGGTGTGTGTGTGTTGGTGTTCGTCCAATCCGACTGCCGTCATGCGGTTTCCACGACAATCGACTCATCCACTCGACACGACTCCCCCACCACACGACACACTCGACACGGTGGTGTCTGAGTTATTAACCGAGCAGGCGAGTCAACAGCACCGTTCTACCGACCTCACGAGTGGCGTCTTTGGTGCGCTGTTCGGCAGAAC
>NZ_QPLS01000232.1:0-457 GCF_003665955.1 Halorubrum sp. Atlit-28R | reverse complement strand
TACGTACTTCGGGGCCTTGCAGGTCGAGCATGGCCGCGAGCGGTTCATTGGTCGCGTCGTCGACGGCGCGGATGCTATCGATGACCTCAGACCGGTGTTCGACGTTTCCGTGGCTCGCGTTCATCCGGGCAACGCTCATCCCGGCGTCCGCGAGATCACGAATCGTCTCCCGGTCGAACGATGCCGGACCGAGGGTACAGACGATTTTTGCGTTTCTCATGGCGTCGCCTACGAGTGACTGATAAAAAAGCCCGATGATGAACTCGGTGCCGAGTAACGGGTTCGCATACGTACTCTCTATAGTTCGCCCGTCGAACTGACCGCTCGGGCGGCCTCACGGGATCATAATGGTCGTTTGATAAATTTCTCCGTCGTATCTGACGTATCCCGGGTCGCGGAACTCGTTTCTGTCCGTTCCTTCCCGGAGCGTCACGGGCTCGCCCCCGAGCGCCTGCCG
>NZ_QPLS01000231.1:0-457 GCF_003665955.1 Halorubrum sp. Atlit-28R | reverse complement strand
GTGCTGGTATTGCTGACGTTGCCCGTGACCTTGATTACGCTCGGCTTATTTATCTTTGTGATCAATGGCTTGCTATTTTGGGCAGTTGCCAGCTTATTCGATGGATTCCGGGTGGCCGGATTCTGGTCCGCGGTCGGTGGCGCACTGGTATACAGCATCATTTCGTGGGCACTCTCCGCACTCATATTAAAAAAAGAACATGTCTCAAAATCTATTCAGCATCGAATTTTTTCCACCTAAAACTCAAGAAGGTGTCGAAAAATTGCGCGCCACGCGCGCCAAACTGGCAGCGCTTCAGCCAAGTTATTTTTCTGTCATGTTCGGAGCAGGTGGATCGACTCAGCAGGGTACACGCGATACCGTGCTGGAGATCAAACGCGAAGGCCACGATGCAGCACCACATCTCTCATGCCTGGGCACCTCGCGTGAAACGCTTCGTGAGCTGTTGCAGGAATAT
>NZ_QPLS01000230.1:0-457 GCF_003665955.1 Halorubrum sp. Atlit-28R | reverse complement strand
GGCCTGCGCCAGCAAGGCGATCCCGGTGAAAACCGTCCACAGCGTTTTTTTGATGTTCATAGCGTATCCCCGATGGTGAAAAGATGAAACAAAAGATTCTTACACCACAATCTCTGCAACTAATGTGCCAATCGAAAATACGTCGAACCCATGCCTTAACTGGCGCTGATTAACGAGAAAAAACCTGCCGGCCTCAGCGGGCCGGCGACGGAGAAAGGGAAGGCAGGCAGGCCAGATCTGCACCAAAAATGTGCATAAGCACCAAAAAAGCGCCGGTTAGCGCGGTTCCAGTTCGTCCAAATCCTGATACAGACCGGCAATATGATGAATACGCGATCGCCCCTGCTCCAACATCTCATGCAGCAGGGCGTTGCTGAGCAGGTTACATAAGCTCATGGCGGCTGAATAGCTGTCGAAGGCGGAGACGCTGTCCAGAGAGGCGGCCAAATGCCAGTCC
>NZ_QPLS01000229.1:0-457 GCF_003665955.1 Halorubrum sp. Atlit-28R | reverse complement strand
CTTTAATCTCCTGCCCGGACGGGCGCTCTGCGCCGGCAATCACGTACAGCAGGTCGCGCTGGAAGCCAGTCAATTCGAACATTGTAGTCTCGAATCTAAGTATCGCCGCCATCGGGTATTGTTAGCCACCTCTATACTGGACAATTGGGTTCCTTACCGCCGCTGTCGCGAGTTTGCTCCCATTCCGGCGCGAGGACTTTTCTCGAAACCGACGAGATACGTAATCATCTCTGAGACCGAGATAACTCCCTCCCGCTGACGGTCCGTCTCCGAGTAAATATCGCGTGAAGATGAGCTTAATCTCCGTTAGAAACCGGTCCGGTGCCTCCCGGAAACGTCACGATAACAAAGGTCGGTTGTGGTGTACTACGACTCAACCGGGTCGGCTCCCTCTTTCGCATCGCGTGCGGGGACCGCCCCCGAACACGACGATGACAACCCTATCAAAAGACGAGCT
>NZ_QPLS01000228.1:0-457 GCF_003665955.1 Halorubrum sp. Atlit-28R | reverse complement strand
TAGATAAACCCATGGAAAAACGTGCCCGTTTCACATCGGCCTGGCTGCCTTTTGCCCTGGTCGCGCCGCAAATAGCAGTTACCCTGGTATTTTTTTTCTGGCCGGCGGTGCAGGCACTTTATCAATCAGTATTGATACAGGATGCATTTGGCGTTTCATCGCAATTCGTCTGGTTTGAGAATTTCCAGGATTTGTTTAACGACGAGACCTATCTCGAGTCGTTTACCACCACGGCGGTTTTTTCGATTCTGGTCGCCGTTCTCGGTTTGTCCATTTCACTGGTGCTGGCCGTTTTTGCCGACCGGATCATCAAGGGTGCGTCGATATACAAGACCTTCCTGATCTGGCCTTACGCGGTGTCACCGGTGGTGGTTGGTGTTCTATGGATGTTCATGATGAGCCCGACCTTGGGCGTGATCGCGCATGCGCTGCGGCATTTCGGCGTCGAATGGAATCA
>NZ_QPLS01000227.1:0-458 GCF_003665955.1 Halorubrum sp. Atlit-28R | reverse complement strand
CCGTCGCCGCCGCGATGGTCGACAGCCACATCGACGACATCGACGACTACATCGAGGCCGTCGACAACGTACGCGAGTTCGTCACCGACCTCGCCACCGAGTACACGGACCGCGAGGTCAACGTCGAAGTCAACACCGCCGACGACTACGAGGAAGGCTCCATCTACCTCACGACGACCGGCACGTCCGCCGAGCAGGGTGACGACGGCTCCGTCGGCCGCGGGAACCGCGCCAACGGCCTCATCACGCCGAACCGCCCGATGAGCATGGAAGTGACCTCCGGCAAGAACCCCGTCAACCACATCGGGAAGATTTACAACCTGCTTTCCACCCACATCGCCGAGACGGTCGTCGACGAGGTCGACGGCATTCGCGACCTCCAGGTCCGCCTGCTCTCGCAAATCGGTCGCCCCATCGACGAACCCCACGTCGCCGACGCGAAGGTCATCACGGACGAC
>NZ_QPLS01000226.1:0-458 GCF_003665955.1 Halorubrum sp. Atlit-28R | reverse complement strand
GGTGCTCGCGATCGACGTAGATCACGAGACCAGTATGGACAGGATAGGAGACGGTCTGATTGAGCCCATGGAGGTAGGCGTGGAGTTGTGCCCGGTGACGGTCAGCTGGTGTCGGATTCTCGTCGTCGAGACCGTCGAATGACTGTTTGGCCTTGACCTCTGTTGGGAGAATTGGATCTCCCTGCCGTGTACAGATGACGGGGTCGGTTGATCCTCGTATCTGTAACTCACCGGCGTCGGTCTCAAGCTCATAATCTACCCACATCGAGTTCTGGACGTACGCAGGTGTGTCGTCTACGTCGGCAGCAACGTCCTCGAGGAAGGGTAAGACGATGTCCTCCTCGATCCGAGTGCCGGTCCAGAAGACGCCAGTTGGCTGTGCATCCTCTTTGGGCGCGTCTTGTAGTGTGTAGTAGGCTTTCCGCTGACACTGTAACAGCCGGTGGGGCGCATGCTGA
>NZ_QPLS01000225.1:0-458 GCF_003665955.1 Halorubrum sp. Atlit-28R | reverse complement strand
GCGCTGGTCACGGCGGTAATGCCGTTCGGCGAACCGTTCGGGTTAGCCGGGTAAGCCTCCGTGACCTGACCGGCGTTGTTGACGAAACGCAGCGCCACCAGGCCATGGCTTTCCAGCGCCGCCAGATGCGCCGCATCGCGCACTTCAACGTGCCCTTTACCGTGGGAAACGGCGATCGGCATGCGCGAACCGGTCATACCTTGCATGAACAGCGACGGGCTGGCCGCCACTTCCACCAGGCTGAAGCGCGCCTCGAAGCGATCCGACAGGTTACGCACGAAGCGCGGCCAGTGTTCGGCGCCCGGGATCAGCTCGCGCAGGTTGGACATCATCTGGCAACCGTTGCATACGCCCAGCGCCAGCGTCTGCGGACGGTGGAAGAACGCTTCAAACTCGTCGCGCACCTGCTCGTTGAACAGGATAGATTTCGCCCAGCCTTCGCCGGCGCCCAGAACGTC
>NZ_QPLS01000224.1:0-459 GCF_003665955.1 Halorubrum sp. Atlit-28R | reverse complement strand
TTTTTAAAAGACCTATCACTAAAATATTGATAGGTCTTCTTATTTATTAGATAAACTTATTCTAATATAACAAGTAAAGTGATAGACTGGTTCAATGAGGTGAACGAAAATTATAAGCATATGGGATCTTAATATATATGGAAAGGCCTAAACATTGTCAATCTATCATTTAGACTTTGTTATTTCGATAGATTCCAAAATGCTATAGCTGAATACTAAAAGTGGAAATAAGAGCAGCTTTTTTTAGCATTTTTTGCATGAGCATAAGGAAATACAGTACCACTCAAGGTGGTATTCAGCATAGCTGAAAGATTTCTTAATTCAAACCCTTATAAACCTAATAATAAAAATAGCTATAGACCCAATAACAACGGTCTTTATAGTAGTTATATATATATAATATTTATACTATAACAAATGAAAACGTGCAGGATATACTCACATTCAAAAAGCCCATCT
>NZ_QPLS01000223.1:0-459 GCF_003665955.1 Halorubrum sp. Atlit-28R | reverse complement strand
GGAGGGCAACGGCGTCGAGGTCTACCGCGACCGCCCGCGCGAGGAGTGGCCGTGGACCGACGACCGCCGGGTGTCGATGGACACGCTCCCGCTGGACCTCGGTGCGCTCGCGGACGACGCCGCCGGCGACGAGCGGGCCGGTCCCGAAACCGAGCAGTCGGAAGGTGTTGAACAGGCCGAAGTTGCCGCCGCGTTCGTCCTCGTCGGAGAGTTCGTTCACGAGCGCCACCGTGACCGGGATGGTGAACGCCGCGCCGAGACCCTGGAGCGCACGCATGACGAGTATCGAGCCGTAGGCCGTGAACACGAGGTAGCCGGCGCTCCCGACGGCGACGAGCGCGAGGCCGGTCAAAAGAAAGACTCGGCGGCGGCCCGTGCGGTCCGACAGCGACCCCGTAAACGGCTGGCTGAAGCTGTTGAGAAACCCGAACAGCGAGAGCACGACGCCGATGAGGAGTT
>NZ_QPLS01000222.1:0-459 GCF_003665955.1 Halorubrum sp. Atlit-28R | reverse complement strand
CAACTCCCCGCCGGGACGCTCATCGCCACGACCTTCTTTGCCGTCGTGACCCTCGCGGCGCTGTCGAGTTCCATCAGCATGCTCGAAATCCCCGTCGCGTTCCTCGTCGACGAGTACGGCGTCTCGCGCAAGCATGCTGTCATAAGCATGACCGCCATCGTCGCCGTGACCGGGACCGTCTGCGCGTTCAACCCTGCCATTTTCGGCTTCGTTGCAGGCACCCTTGTGAACATACTCATGACTGCGGGCCTCGCCGCCTTCCTGCTGTTCGTTGGCTGGGTCATGGGCCGTGACGCTATCGAGGAGTTCGCCTCGGGCGCGGGCGAGTTTGGACGAACCCTCGGAACGCCGTGGCTCTTTGCCGTTGGTGTCATCCTTCCCCTGTTTCTCGTCTTCACGCTGCTGACGCACTTCGGCGTGGACACGAACATCGGCTTCTGGCCGACCGTCGCCCTCGCA
>NZ_QPLS01000221.1:0-459 GCF_003665955.1 Halorubrum sp. Atlit-28R | reverse complement strand
GCGCAAGGGCGCCCATTGGCGTTGCGCCCACCAAGAGCATTATGACTACGAGGCTAGTAACAAGTTTTCTTCCGTTCATCGTCCACGTGGGACCTCACGTTGTGCTGATAAGGAAGGAAACGGAGAGTTACATATACCGAAACTGTGGGAGCCACCGAGAAGCTGGTCGCTATGTGGTACCTAGCTTTCGGGGAATGAAACTATGAACGAGGAATTATGACTCATCTCTGCTTTCGATCCGGTAGCAGGGCCAATTCACTCCAAGAAATCGATGTGGATATTTTGCCGTCTCACGTCATGACTCTCATCTCTACTAAACGCGATGACTGCTGGGGGTGTCTGGATTAATTATATGCCTGGCCGGCTCACAACGTGGCGAGGAGATGCGGCGAGTGGTCTTGTTGTTCTTGCTCCGCTTCTCGTCATAGCGTATGTTGTCATATGGATATACAGTGTACT
>NZ_QPLS01000220.1:0-460 GCF_003665955.1 Halorubrum sp. Atlit-28R | reverse complement strand
CTTGGCGGACACACCGCTTGCGTTGGCTGCTTGTCCGATATTCATGCTGTTTTCCTTTCCTGCTGCCAGTGTCCTGAACCGCATCGCATCTTCAGCGAATGACTTGAAAATTGGTCAGCCCTGGCGTGCCGGCTTCCATCGTTTCAAGAGAAGCGCATTGCAGATCACGCTGACGGAACTAAATGCCATGGCCGCACCGGCCAGCACGGGGTTGAGCAGGCCAAACGCCGCCAGCGGCAAACCAATCAAGTTGTAGATGAAGGCCCAGAACAAGTTCTGCTGGATCTTGGAATAGGTGCGACGCGACACGTCGATCGCGTCCGCAACCAGTGCCGGATCGCCTCGCATAAGCGTCACGCCGGCAGCATGCATCGCAACGTCGGTCCCGGTGGACATGGCAACACCGACGTCGGCGGCAGCCAGCGCGGGCGCATCGTTGATGCCGTCGCCAATCATCGCC
>NZ_QPLS01000219.1:0-460 GCF_003665955.1 Halorubrum sp. Atlit-28R | reverse complement strand
AGGCGGTGAACATCGCATCCAGCATACCCGCCGGGAACAAAGCCTCTACCGCATCCCAGACCAGAGAGACACCGCCTGCCAGTTCGGTTAACTGATGATCCAGCCAAACCTGCGACGTTTGTGACAGGCCATAAACAGGTTGACTGAAAATACCCTGCTCCGGCTCTGCGCTAATTCCCAAAGCGCTGGTAAACACCACCGGCATAACCAGTTCAGGCGCCTGATGCAGACGAGCCAGTTCACGGAGTACCTCAACGGCTGAGAGCGAACGGTGATCCAGCGCGCCCCACATATCGCGTTGTACCTGGCACACTTCATCCAGCCAGCCGCCGTCGGCATGACGACACGGCACCAAAACCAGCGAAGTGAAATCACCCATCACCCGGGTCATATCATCGTGGCCTTCAGGACGATCAAACAGGGTCAAATTGAGGGTAAAGTCCGGCTGATTGCTCCAGCG
>NZ_QPLS01000218.1:0-461 GCF_003665955.1 Halorubrum sp. Atlit-28R | reverse complement strand
CGAGGAAGTGAACATCGCTGTCCAGTTCGTAGAACAACTCCCTATCGAGGGCGTTCGGATTGGACGCCGGCGTGACGCGGCCGAGTTCCTCCCACTCGAAGTCCACGCCGTCGAGCGCGTCGTAGTAGTAGTCGACCGTGTTGCCGAACAGTTCCTTGTCGTAGCCGATGCCAGTGATGGCGTCGCCGTGGCCGAAGGCGACCGCCGCGTCGGCCGAGACCGGGTAGTAGGTCAGGGCACGTTCCGGCACGGCGTCGAACTCGACCGCACCGACCGGGGCCATCGACACCGAGTACGACCCGTCGCTCGTCTCGGTTTCGGTCGGAGGTTCCGTCTCGGCGGTCGACGCCGTCGGCATTCTACTCGGACTCGTCGGCGTCGTCGTCATTGTCGGCCCGGAGAGCGTTCTCGGCGGTGGAAGCATCGGACAGGCGCTCGTCGTCGGGTCGGCGCTCTCGGTC
>NZ_QPLS01000217.1:0-237 GCF_003665955.1 Halorubrum sp. Atlit-28R | reverse complement strand
CGCGTTAACTAACGCTGCATCCAAAAGTTAATAGTTATCAGGGGTTGGCATTATGCCAACCCCTTTTTTTATCTTAAAACCTCGACATGTTGCATTTGCGAGGCCTTAGCTGCCTGGCCGCGACATTAAAAAGCCTCCATCAGCAGGCTTTTGGCATTACAGCGCGGCGGCGCTTTGTTTATGTTGATTCTCCGGCGGGTGCGGCTGCGCCGGGACAATATCATCGCCAGGTTTGAC
>NZ_QPLS01000216.1:0-461 GCF_003665955.1 Halorubrum sp. Atlit-28R | reverse complement strand
CCGGTCGGTCGACGACGAGACGCTCGACCCCGGCGAATCGGCCGTCGTCTCGGTCGAAATCACCGGCGACGAGGCGACGAACTTCACCGTCGTCGAGGAGTTCAACCCCGGCTTCGCGTCGGTCGACATCGTCGACGCCGACGGCGCGGACTTCTCCGGGGTGCGCGACGCCAACGACGAGCTGTTCGCCACTTACGGCGACCGCGAGAACGTCACGCTCCAGTATCGCGTGACCGCCGGCGAGGACGTGGACGAAGACGCCTCGTACCGGCTCAACGGGTTCACCCAGTTCGACGCCGACGGCAAGGAGATGAGCGTCGACGGCGTCGAGACGCTCGCGGTCGGTTCCGACGACGACGCCGGTGGCGGCGGTGGTGGTGGTGGCGGCGGCAGTGACGATGACGACGACGATAGAGATGACGACGATAACGACGAGAGTGATGATGACGATACGGACGACG
>NZ_QPLS01000215.1:0-425 GCF_003665955.1 Halorubrum sp. Atlit-28R | reverse complement strand
AACGTTCAGGACCTCGCCGTCTACGTCCGCCTCTCGCGTGAACACTCGGGAGCTATCTACGCCCCGGATGGACCAATCGCCCGAACTCACTCGGTGATGACCAGCGGTATGTCGGGCTACCGGATGCACAAGGAGGACCACCGGAAAATCCCCGGCTACTACGTCTCGACACACATCACCGACGAACGCGCTGGCGACATTATCAGGGGCCACCGACTCTGGAAGGAGGCCAAACACTACTACCCGCTGAATCCCGAGCAGTTCGACGAGGACCACCCGCTCTACAATCCGAAAGTCGAAGTCTCACTTCAGACCAGCATCACCGACGAGACGGTCTACTGGTCTGACCTCGACGACGCGCTGCGTGAACTCGACGAGACGCTACTGAACTACCTCAGTTGGGCAGGACTCACCACTCGCGCCGA
>NZ_QPLS01000214.1:0-462 GCF_003665955.1 Halorubrum sp. Atlit-28R | reverse complement strand
CTCCTGGCTCCATAAAAAAATACACCCCTCTTCGGGGCCATGGTGTACGTCCGGTACATTGGGACAGCATCCGCAATCCACCATTTCTTTGTTCCATGCGCCCTAATAAAGAATAAAACCGTTCTAGATCGCGCGTCCTTTGCTGCATGGTCACCCTTCCCTGAGCTGGACTCCGATGGATAGCTGTAATTTATGCATTAGATTACTACCAAACGATGCCTCCTCGTTGAATTTCGTCAAATTCTGGGTGATGCTCTTTATTGCCAAAGATGGAGACACATGAGCAAAGATAGCAATAAGCCGTAATACTTAACTTTTACGTAAACATGAGACTAAATGTTTCTGACTGATGCCAACCAATAGCTCTTCGAGAATGATTAGGTATGATAGTCCACTGCCGATGTAGAACGCCAATGTATCGATGCAGTATCTGTAAGCTGCTTTGGTGCCAAAAGCAACGAT
>NZ_QPLS01000213.1:0-463 GCF_003665955.1 Halorubrum sp. Atlit-28R | reverse complement strand
GCACCGCGACCGCCGCGGTGGCCGGCACCACGTCGGTTCTTGTGCGAGCCACCGCCGTGCGTGCGCGAGCCGCGCTGTCGTTTCTTTTTACTCGTCATTATCGCATCGCCTCCAGGAGGTCGTCGATTCCCTCGGTGTCGTGTTTCCCGAGCTGCCCGCCCTCCTTGACGGGGTGTTTGACGCCGTCATGACCGCCGCGAGGCGGGTGCAGACGGGGCGTCGGTGACAGTCCCTGCTCGCGCAGCGTCGTCTCCTCGGAGAGGAGCGCGAACGCGAGCCCGGAGATGTCGTCGTAGTTCGTGTTCTCGGCGACCCACTCGTCGTCCACGTCGGCGTCGCCCTCAAGCGGCTCGGCGCGCGTGGCCAGAATCGTCTCCAAGGTGTCCTGGCTCGGCTCACCGAAGGCGACGAAGTCGCTGACCTTCGTCACCATGCCGCGGTAGGCGTCCGTCTCGGGGACGAG
>NZ_QPLS01000212.1:0-463 GCF_003665955.1 Halorubrum sp. Atlit-28R | reverse complement strand
ACCAAATTCACCAGGTAGTCGAAGTACTGCTGCCACAGCGGGTCGTTCAAGCCAAGTTGCTGCCGAATCCGTTCCGCTTCGGCACCCGTTGCACCTTGGGGACCAAGGATAGCCGCGGCCGGGTCTATCGGCCCGAGCCGGATAATGAAGAAGGTAACTGTGACACCAAAGAGGACTACTGGAAGCGCTAGTAGAATCCGTTTGAGTAGATACTCCCAGCGGCTCATTTTCCACCCCTATGCCAGTTCTTGTCGCTCATACTATGTAGGTCTTGAACAGCCATCATGATTATGTCTTACGTTATGCTCGCGGAAACATTTACCACGGACACTGAACCTTCGGTTCACTGCCTGATTGTTGAAAAATCGGCGCGCTGAGTTGCGTTACTTACTCTCGGAGAGCGTGATGTCCTTGTCCATTGCGGACGCAGCACCCATCGCACCCGGCGGCTGGTAGTCGATCC
>NZ_QPLS01000211.1:0-465 GCF_003665955.1 Halorubrum sp. Atlit-28R | reverse complement strand
AACGACCTTCAGCCCCTTGTCGCGGTCCTCGAGGAGCATCCGCTTCACCGGGTTGTCCGACTCGACCTCGCCGTCGGGAAGGACGTTCTGCGCCTCGTCGAAGATGACCTGCGTCGGGAAGCCCGTCGCCTCGTGATACTCGTGGGCGACCGTCCGCGCCTGCCGCGCCGTTTCGAGCGGGGAGTCGGTCACCCAGTTCAGTCGCGTCGCGTCCGACTCGCGAGCTTCGCCGACCGACCGGACCGTCGCGGCGTCGTCGAGGTCGCGCCCGGTGATGCCGTCGGTGTTGGTGAAGTTGACCCAGATACTCAGACCGGGGAACTCGGCTTGCATCTCACGCAGCAGGGTCGTCTTCCCGCCGCCGGAGTCGCCGGTGACGACCGTGTGGTACGCCTGCATCGTCACGCACCTCCGACACCCGCGAGCGGCGCGAGGTCGTCGTCGAGGTCCTCGTCGTTCTGACCC
>NZ_QPLS01000210.1:0-465 GCF_003665955.1 Halorubrum sp. Atlit-28R | reverse complement strand
GTTGTTTGTTGAGGGTTTCGTTAGACCCGACCGAGTTTTCGAGTTTAGAGGCGGTCGATAACCGCCGCGGTCACGTCCTCCGTGGAGGCGTCGCCGCCGAGGTCCGGCGTGCGCGGACCGTCCGCGAGAACGCCTTCGACAGCGGCACGCACCCGGTCTGCCTCGTCTTCGTAGTCGAGGTAGTCCAAGAGCATCGCCGCCGAGAGGATGGTCGCCGCTGGGTTGGCGATTCCTTCGCCCGCGATGTCGGGTGCGGAGCCGTGGACCGGTTCGAACAGGGCGCTATCCGGGCCGATATTGGCCGACGGGAGCAGACCGAGACCGCCGACGAGTCCGGCCGCGAGGTCCGAAAGCACGTCGCCCGCGAGGTTCGGACAGACGATGGTGTCGAACTGCGTCGGGTCGAGACAGACGCGCATCGCGAAGGCGTCCATGAGGACTTCCTCGACCTCGACGCCGCGTTCG
>NZ_QPLS01000209.1:0-466 GCF_003665955.1 Halorubrum sp. Atlit-28R | reverse complement strand
ATGCATCAAAAGCCACCTTTATTTTTGACGTAGCGCCGGGGCAGTTTCCTGGAGTACTGGCCGGAGATACCGAGCAAGAAATGGCGCACCACTTGAGCCAAAGCCTGGAAAAGCTGAAAGAGTTTGTGGAAGCCGGCAGCGCCGAAAAAGCATCACGGCGTGCGCAGCAAGCAGTAACGCGGGTGCCAGCCACATCGCTCAGTGGGTCGCCCACCGAACTGCTCGAAGATGAGCCGAATGAATCAGGACCCGGCACTTTTGGTGATAGCGATACTGCGCCGGGTGCGCGCTTGTCTGATGAAAAGCACGACCGCTAAGCGCGGTAAGTTGCAAAGTGTAGTTGCCGGCCGGCGCGAGCGAATCCAGCCATTTAATCACTTTTAGACACGGCTGCGACCATGCCGGCCGGTGCAAGAGCATCGCATTGCACCTCGTTCAATGCGTTGGCCAACGTACGATGCAACTG
>NZ_QPLS01000208.1:0-468 GCF_003665955.1 Halorubrum sp. Atlit-28R | reverse complement strand
GTGCAGAAGATCCGGAGGGGGCAGCCTGCGATGCCTGTATCCACATCTCGGAAACCTCATGTGAATATTTCAATCACGCACTTGATCGCAGGTTGCTTGAAGGAGGTGACGGCCTCGTCGGGTTCTGGACGCGCGAAATTTCCAACGGAATGGGTACCGTCGGAGGAGCCGAACAGGACGTGGCGAGCACAGCGAACGACGAATAGCAACAGTAGTAGAGATCGACCTTACAATGGAATCTAATTTCTCGATGTTTGATGGAACGCCGATTTGCTCTGATTTCACAGCGGCAGCCGTGATAAGTGAACCCGACCGCTTACACTACCTCCGGATCGGTCTCGCAATCCTTGGGAGCACCATAGAATCAGACTCAGAAGAAGCTTCAGACCATCGATTAGCAGCGGTCGTGGACGTTCCAGGTCTTCCTGTGCCAGTCAGAGATCGGTCATATTCGTTCACCCGATCTCA
>NZ_QPLS01000207.1:0-470 GCF_003665955.1 Halorubrum sp. Atlit-28R | reverse complement strand
ATTCGCCCTTTGTCTGATCCCGAAGAAGTGACTACAGCAGCATGTGAATTGCTCGGGAAACATTTGGGAGCAACACGAGTTATGTATGCCGAAGCAGATAAAACTGGTGAGACTGTCACGTTCAAGCGTGACTGTACTAATGGTGAAGTGACGTCAATGGCAGGGAAAAGTGTTCGATTAGATGATTTTGGTACTGGGATCGTTGACCCGTTACGATCAGGGCAAGTCGTAGTGATTGATGATGTAACAGCTGATGAAAAGTCAGCTCCCTATGCGGATGCCTACGCTGCCAATGGAGTAAGGTCTTTTTTAAGCATTCCATTGATGAAGGAAGGCAAATTGAGAGCCTTGCTCAACGCCCATGATTCAAAACTACATCATTGGACCGATGAAAACATCGAGATGGCAATCGACATGGTGGATCGGACCTGGGCAGCGGTAGAAGCTGCGCGGGCACAAGGCAAGTTGCG
>NZ_QPLS01000206.1:0-470 GCF_003665955.1 Halorubrum sp. Atlit-28R | reverse complement strand
TCATGGGAAGGTCGTAGAGGACGCTTGCCGCGGCTTCTTCGGCGCCACCGCCTACGTGAAAGACGGGGACGTTACTATCGACAAAGACTCGGCGTTCTTGCTTGGTGACGGGGGTATCGGAGGAGAAGATACCCACGTCGAACGAACTGTGCTTTGCAACTTCGCCTTCGGCTTGGGTTGCTTCGTAAGTGGTTGCGGCTGTGTCGTTTAGTGGGAGGTTGACGTTTGGACCTTGGAAGACGGTTTTCCCTTCAAGCGAGGCTCCTGGTTGGGGTTGGGAGGTAGCACGGGTGTTTCCGCTGAGGCCGATGACGGAGGTTCCAGTGAGGGCGCCTGCAGAGAGGGCTCTGATGAAGGTTCGTCGGGCGACACCACTACCGGATGGGTCTTTCTTCTCACCCATGAATCTAACGTGAAGTTGTTAGGATACAATACCTTTCAATATAAAATGTTTTTAAGACTATATTTTT
>NZ_QPLS01000205.1:0-472 GCF_003665955.1 Halorubrum sp. Atlit-28R | reverse complement strand
TAGCGCGCACGCCGAGAACACGCCCCAGAGAATTGCGTCTGCGGTAGCCGCACCTTTCAGCGCTTCGACGGGAGCCTTCGACGGCCACCCACCGGAGTAAAGCAGGCCGAAGCCGGTGACGGCGACGAGGGAAACGATGGGCGCGGCGAAGTACCACCAGCGCGCATCGACGTGGTCGGGCGTGACAATGTCTTCTTCGCGCGTCTCGATGAGGGGGTCGGCGTCGTCGCCGAGGACTTTCCCTTCGTTTCTTGCGCGCTCTTCTGCCTGCTTCATCGGGCCGAAGTCCCAGTCCATCACGATGAGAATGAACACGAGAGTGACCGCGAGCAGGCTGTAAAAGCGGAACGGGATGCTCTGAAGGAACACCACGAACGCACTCTTATCGACGCTGGAAATCGAACTGAGATGGTCTCTGATGAGGCCGACTTCGAAGCCGACCCACGTCGAGACGACGGCGACGCTGACCACG
>NZ_QPLS01000204.1:0-472 GCF_003665955.1 Halorubrum sp. Atlit-28R | reverse complement strand
CGGCGTGGAGACCAGCACGGCGGAGCAAGTCGATGCCGACGCGCAGGTCGCCGCTATCGGCAGTGAACTCGGCGACTTTATCGAGTTCCGGCGCGCCGATGACATCCTCGTGGAAACCGCGTTTGGTCCGGCCGCGGAGGATATCGACGATTTCGTCCACGTCGTAGCGCGGGAAAAACACCTCTTCGGGCCGGAAGACGCTCTGGACGCGCCCGTCGAGTTCGTCGATGACATCGAGCGAGAGGTCCGACGAGATGATGATGACACCGATACGCGCCCCGGAGTGCGCCTCGTGGGCGCGAAGGAGCGAGTAGAGCGTATCGGAGGCCTCGTTCTCGTAGAACAGGTAATTCACATCGTCGAGGGCGACGACGAGCACTTCGTCGTCTTCCACGAGACGGTCGGTAATCTGGCCGAACAACTTCTTGAACGAGATACCCGACGACGGGGGTTCGTACTCGAAGATATGCTC
>NZ_QPLS01000203.1:0-473 GCF_003665955.1 Halorubrum sp. Atlit-28R | reverse complement strand
CCCGCGAGGTCGGCGACCGCATCGTCCTCATGGCCGACGGACAAGTCGTCGAGGACTCGCCGCCCGAGGTGTTCTTCGAGAACCCGAAGACCGACCGCGGCAAGCAGTTCCTCTCGAAACTGCTCTGAGCCGGGGTAGCCGGGCACACACCCGGATTCATCCAACAAGCTTATCCCCCGAAACGCCGCTTGCTGCGGCATGAACTACGCTCCCCGCGAATTCAGTCACGAACCGCCCGATTGCGAACACACCAAGACCGTTCTCTTCTGTCAGACCTGCGGTCGCGCCGCCGGTATCGACGAGTGGCCCGAACAGGTGCGCGACGGCCGTGCGGTCCGACTCGACTGCCCGGACTGCGGCGAGGTCGTCTGGCGCGGACTGGCCGACGACGAGTCGTCAGAAAAACGTCGGGCGCCGACGCCGACGCCCTGAGCGGGCAACGGGCATCCGAACCGACGACCGCTGTTTTACGG
>NZ_QPLS01000202.1:0-473 GCF_003665955.1 Halorubrum sp. Atlit-28R | reverse complement strand
CGTCCGTTCGACAAGCCAAACACGAACGTCATCTTCAGACTGATTTGACATACTTAGACGTCCCCCGATATCCACTAAGAGATTGGTGTTACGGCTTGCCGAGACTCGCTGTCTCGAAGGGTGATTCTCCGGTCGGAATGAGCAGCTCCTGTCGGTCTCCGACCCGCTCAGCGAGCTTCCGTTTCAGATACTGTCTCGCCGTTGACGGTGTGAAGACGCCCTTGTCGATCATGTCGCCGACGACATCTTTGAGGGCCGCGAACTGCCCCTGCAGGTGGCCGTCGCCGACTGGCTCGCCGTCGTACCAGCGCACCGTCGCAAGCGCGCCGTTCCCGACCGTCTCTCCCTGTTCGACTGTCTCCGAATCGTACTGCAACCCGAACCACAGCGTTCGGTAGGCGGTCACCTCGAACGTCGGCGACACCACGAAGAACGCCTCGTGGTGGAGGTAGTCGAGATGGTCAGCGACGATC
>NZ_QPLS01000201.1:0-474 GCF_003665955.1 Halorubrum sp. Atlit-28R | reverse complement strand
CCTGAACCGCGTTCAGGATCGCCTCGCGGTCGATGGCGTGCTTGACCGCTTGACGGACCCGTGGGTCGGGCCACGGCTCAACGCTCACGTTCATCACGAAGTTCGCAATCTCGCCGCCTGGTGTCCGGTGGGCAGTCACGCTGTCAAGACTTTGGAGCAGTCCCCACTGACCGTAGCCGGGCTGCCAGATGATGTCGATATCACCTGATCGTAGCGCATTGACTTGGTTGCTCTTCTCGGGAATGGTGATCTGGCTGATACGGTCGATGTACGGGAGCGACTCACCATCGTCACCTGTTCGGTAGTAATCGTCGTACGCGACCCCAACAAGCTGATCGCCCGGAGCGAACGACTCCAGCGTGAAGGCACCTGACCCGTGTTCTTCGGTCCCGAGTGCTTGGCGCTTCTTGGCGTCGGTGACGATGTCCTCCGGGACGATAGAACCCCAACCCTTCGAGACGAGCTTATGGAAGT
>NZ_QPLS01000200.1:0-474 GCF_003665955.1 Halorubrum sp. Atlit-28R | reverse complement strand
GCGTGTGTCCCGACATTGTCGTGCGACACCCCGTTATTAGGGTTGCCTAAACTTCGAAACGGTTATCTGTCTTTAGGCAGGCCTAAATAATATGGTTCGAAGACGACAGATACTCGCAGGAAGTGCAGGACTCTTCGCATCGGCTCTCGCTGGCTGTACCGCGGGCGGGAGCGCGGATTCCGAGTCGACGGCCGCCGCGGAATCCGAAACCGAGGCCGCCACCGAGTCGACGACGACCGAACAGACGACCGAGAGCGCCGGGCAGTACACCGTCGAGATAGAACCGAACGACCCGTACACGTTCGAAGCAGTGCCGGAGACGTACGGCGTCGCCTCCGGGCCCTTCCTCGATATGGGGATGGCGCTCGGCATCCATCCGAGTGCGACCACCGGCCTCGAACGCGCGCCGCTCAAGTTCTACGACCTCCTCGGGCTCGAATTCGACGAGAGTCGAATCACCAAGCTCGCGAGCGG
>NZ_QPLS01000199.1:0-475 GCF_003665955.1 Halorubrum sp. Atlit-28R | reverse complement strand
GCTCGGCGATGCCGATTTTCCGGGGGTCGAACACCACGAGGTCGGCCCCGTCGCGGACGTTCTGCTTGATGCGAGTCGCCAACACCGGATGCGACTCGGTCGTGTTCGACCCGCTGATGAGGTAGGCGTCGGCCTCGCCGATGTCCTCGTTGATGCGGTTCGTCATCGCGCCGTAGCCGAGCGTCTGTTGGAGCGCCGCCACCGTCGACGAGTGGCAGAGCCGGGCGCAGTTGTCGATGTTCTTCGTGCCGAGTACCTGCCGCGCGAACTTCTGGACGAGATACGCCTCCTCGTTGCTCCCCTTCGACGACGCGAGGCAACTGACCGCGTCGACGCCGTGTTCGTCCTGAATCTCGCGGAGTCGGCCGGCGACGTAGTCGAGCGCCTCGTCCCACGAGGCCGCCTCGAACTCGCCGTCTTCGTTTCGAATCAGGGGCTTCGTGAGCCGGTTTTCGCTGTTGGCAAAGTCGTGGCC
>NZ_QPLS01000198.1:0-475 GCF_003665955.1 Halorubrum sp. Atlit-28R | reverse complement strand
TTCGTCGGGGTGTGAACACTCTCATCGAAGCGCATCTTCGACGCGATGCGGCGGAAGCCAACGAATAGCTGACTCTGCTCGATTCCTGCTGGTGGTTTACAATTCGTTCAGCTGTGATGGGGAAGTCACTGATAGATGGGAGGTACCGATGGACAAAAATAATGCATCTGTAATGTCTCCTGAGCGATATGAAGAGGGACCACAGCGTCTCAACCCTGCGTAGGGGCATCAACAGAGACAACCAAGACACCGTACGAATCGTTCAGCCCTCGCTTACTACCGGGTCGAAGTACGGTTCTCGAACGGTGGTGATTCGATGACCGAAACGGCATCCGAGTCGCGTCAGAGTCTCGCCGAATTCCTCGGCGCTAACGTTCCCACGCTCTTCGGCCTGTTCGTCGCACTCGCTGGCCCGATGCTGGTCGGAGAGTTCCTTTTGTTCCCTTTGACTGCTGAATTTTCGGGACTGGCTGAA
>NZ_QPLS01000197.1:0-476 GCF_003665955.1 Halorubrum sp. Atlit-28R | reverse complement strand
AACACGTACTGCCCGAACTGCAAGGGTCACCACGAGCACGAAGTGGAGAAGGTCCGGACGGGACGCCCGACCGGAATGAAGTGGAACGCCCGTCAGACGCGACGCGGCAAAGCCACTATCGGTAACGCCGGTAAGTTCTCCAAGGTGCCCGGTGGCGACAAGCCGACGAAGAAGACCCACCTGAAGTACATCTGTTCCGACTGCGGCAAGGCCCACATGCGCGAGGGCTGGCGCGCCGGTCGCCTGGAGTTCCAGGAGTAAATCATGGCAGGAAACTTCTACAAGGTCGCGTGCAGCGACTGCGAGAACGAACAGGTCGTCTTGGAAAAGCCTCCTCGGTCGTCAACTGCGCCGTCTGCGGGACGACCCTCGCCACGCCGACCGGCGGCAACGCCGAGTTCCACGGCGAGGTCGTCGAGACGGTCGAGCGTCGCGACAGCGACGAACTTGAGGCGTAACTCCCTGGAGGACCTCAG
>NZ_QPLS01000196.1:0-476 GCF_003665955.1 Halorubrum sp. Atlit-28R | reverse complement strand
GTGTACCTGCCAGCCTGCTTCCTACCAGCCAAACCACCGTTTTCCGGAATTGTGCTTCGCTTACTTTTCCCTCCACGACGTCATCGGTCATTCCAGATAAATGCGGATCAATCACGATTGCCATCATAATGGTTGCACCCCCGTTGATGATTGCAGATAAAGTGCTGGAGGTAACTCTCACATCTGGATTGAGATATCCAGCATAAAGCGAAGCAAAGACGCCGACCGTCCACAATGCGACGGCCGCAACGTTCAACACAATGACTGAAAGTGATACGCCGCGCTTTCTATGCATTTCACTTAAGTTTTCCTTAGCCGGAAAACTCGCCGAGCCTTTAAGATATGGCAGGCCACCTTTGAAGAAGCCGTGCAATATTAGCTTGGGGACAGACCGATGAGCTTGAAAGTGAAGTACCGCTCGGCTAAAGACCCGTTGAAACGTCGGTATAAGGAACGCGCCAATGAAGGTTGCGGCT
>NZ_QPLS01000195.1:0-476 GCF_003665955.1 Halorubrum sp. Atlit-28R | reverse complement strand
ATCAATCAGCTTGCCATCCTTGCCGATGGTAAAAAACCAGGTACGATGCCCTGCCGGCCCTTTTGGGTACTCCAGCGTGCGGCTTCCGTCGGGTTCGTCGCGCACCGTATCAGGCTGGCCCATGACTGTGCGCACATCGCCTTCTGTCGAAATACCTTTGCTAAGCTTATCCAAACCAAACTCCTGAATCGGACGCCCTTGCTGATCGCAGGCGCCAATCAATAGTGTGAACATCGTCGCGAGGATGATACCAATCAACCGCTTCATATCGTTTCCTTTGCCAGAATCTGTCCTGAGACAGGGTAAAATAACGCCTGATTCCAACCTTGATGCCAAATAAGCTCATGAAATTTACCAAGCAACATCAGCAATATCAGTCTGAGTTTTCGCGGTTCATCAACGATTTCAAGAAGAAGAACCCTGAGATTGAGCTCAAGCAACAAATTGGCCGCGCGCTGCTGTGGGACAAAACGCCA
>NZ_QPLS01000194.1:0-476 GCF_003665955.1 Halorubrum sp. Atlit-28R | reverse complement strand
CGTCACCGAAGACGAGGGAATTCGCCACGACACCTCGCTGGAAGCGCTCGGCGGCCTTCCGCCGGCGTTCTCCGGCGACGGCTCTGTCACCGCAGGTAACTCCTCGCAGATTACCGACGGTGCGGCCGCCGTTCTCGTCACGAGTCGCGAGTTCGCCGACGAACACGGCCTCGAGGTACTCGCATCTGTCGGCACCAACAACGTCGCTGGTGTCGACCCGACCGTGATGGGTATCGGTCCGGTTCCGGCCACCCGCGGTCTCCTCGAACGCGCCGGAAGCGATATCGAGGACTACGACCTCGTCGAAATCAACGAAGCGTTTGCCAGCCAGTGCGAATACTCCCGTCGCGAACTCGGTATCGACGAGGACAAACTCAACGTCAACGGCGGCGCAATCGCCCTCGGTCACCCGCTCGGTGCCTCCGGTGCGCGCCTCCCCGTGACGCTTATCCACGAAATGATTAAGCGCGACGTGG
>NZ_QPLS01000193.1:0-476 GCF_003665955.1 Halorubrum sp. Atlit-28R | reverse complement strand
CAAATCCATGGCCACATTGAGCGCCACGCCATGATAGGTGCAGCCGTTGCCGCGCACTTTCAAGCCGAGCGCGGCAATTTTTGCTCCTTGCCAAGGCCCATTGGCAACATAGATTCCCGGTGCACCGGGCTTGCGCCGACCTTGAAGATTATACGCCGCCAGCGTATCGATCACGGCTTGCTCTATCCGCTGCACTAACTCGCGCGCCAACAGGCGTCCGTCAGCCCTCTTGCGCCGCAAGTCGATCAACAGATAAACGATTGCCTGACCCGGGCCGTGATAAGTCACTTCGCCGCCGCGGTCGGTCGGTATGACCGGTATGGAATGCGCATCCAGGACATGCGACGGGTCCGCACCCAACCCGAGCGTAAACACTGGCGGATGTTCGACAATCCAGCATTCATCCGGCGTCTCGGCGGTGCGTGCATCGGTAAATGCACGCATGGCGGAAAACGTGACGTCGTACGGTTCCAGAC
>NZ_QPLS01000192.1:0-477 GCF_003665955.1 Halorubrum sp. Atlit-28R | reverse complement strand
CAAAAGGTTTTCTTAATGCTTTTTTTGAGAATGATTATCAATAGCGCTGATTGATGTGTAATGATATAACATATGGTATGATCATTAATGAAGCGGAAATTTAATGATTTCGTTAAGGGAGAGGCGGGGATATGAACCAGGGGTTAACCAGACGAACGTTGATAAAAACAATGGTTATTGGCGCGGGCATCGCGCTCAGTAATGGATTTTTACCGCTGGCATGGGCGGATGAACCCAGGCCGCAGCGAGGGGGAACTCTGCGTGCTGCGTTCGCAGGTTCCAGCAGTGATTCTACCGATGTGTTGCGATCTACCAACAGTAATATCGACTATGTACGCGCACGCTTAGTGTGGGATTCATTAGCGGAAGTAGACAACCAACGTATCGTATGGCGCCTGATGGAATCTGCAGATCCTAATCACGATGCGACACGCTGGACCGTAAAACTTCGGCAGGGCGTCACATTCAGTGATGGTC
>NZ_QPLS01000191.1:0-478 GCF_003665955.1 Halorubrum sp. Atlit-28R | reverse complement strand
AGAAAGTCGAGCGTCGAACTGAACGGAGAGTTCGAGCGTCGGACGCCGCCTACTGAAGGAGTTGGTAAATACGGTAGAACGCGAATCCGGCGATGAAGACGCCGAGGAGACCGACCCCGAGAACGAACAGTCCGGAGTTACCCTGCGCGAACGACCCCAACGCGGGAAGCGCGAAGGTCAGCAGTCCGATAGCGGCCGCGAAGATGAGAAACACCAGGTACACACTCGTCCCGAGTACGTGCCAGAGGGCGTTCTTCATGGCCCGATACGTAATTTCGTACTACTCTTCGGGCGTGAGTCGGTTGGAGGGCATGAACTGAATATTGTCTATGAAGTGTAATAAAAGAAGGCGGGTGGTCGGCGTCGATTCCAGCATTAGAGAGTTTGCTGGCGAAAGATAAGATTGGTTAACAATCTACTGACTGACGTCGGACGATGTCAATTGGGGGCGCCGACAAAACCATAGCAATCTGAAACA
>NZ_QPLS01000190.1:0-478 GCF_003665955.1 Halorubrum sp. Atlit-28R | reverse complement strand
CTAGATGCCTTTGTGAGAATAGGCCTTCCTATCAATTGTTCTTTTGGCTCAGAAAGTGAGAATTACCCTGCTTGGTGGATGGTGCGGTATCAGGAAATAAGTGAAGAGAAGCTCCATAAATTAAAGCAGTTGGGGATCGACTTCAAAGAAAAGGACTCAAGAGGAAAAACAATCGTTGAAAGTTTGAAGCACTCGTCAACAAGCTTATCGCAGAACCAAGCGGTGATACTCACTAATGAGTAGCTTTACTTCTTTCAAATCAGATGAGACGTTGACCTTGCCCCGATTTCACGTACACCAGAAATTTGATAAATTGATGGTGTATGGAGGCAATGATGGCACAAGTTTCATCGGCAACGAATCGACAGTATACGACCGAGTTCAAGATTGAGGCGCTACGTCTGGCAGAGTCGGTAGGACCTGCGCAAGCGGCAAGGCGGCTTAGCATTCCGGACTCGAGCCTGGCAAACTGGATTCG
>NZ_QPLS01000189.1:0-479 GCF_003665955.1 Halorubrum sp. Atlit-28R | reverse complement strand
CGAGAATCGAACGGCTCGTGATCCAACCTCCAGAACGATCTCAGAAACAGACCACTGAAGAGGACTAGTCCTCACGCGGTGTTGTTTGTATCCGGGCAAAGAGAGTGACCCGGATGAACCAGGTCTGCTCTAACAATGACCCGCGAAGTAATCGACCGACACAGCGAAGCACTGTTCGAGTTCCTCTGGTGTCCCGTCTGTGGGCACGAGGTGTTCAGCCACATCCCCTTCGAGGGGGTGTTCTGCAAGAACTGCAACACCCAGGTCGAACTCCAGGAATCCCGAGAGACACGCGGCTACGAGGAGGCCGTGCTCGCCTGCTTCGATTCTACCACGACCTGGAACCTCCACGTCGACGAGAAACTGCGCCGCGACCTGCCTGATGGGTCGGCGCGCGTGAAGATCTTCGGCGCACCGGGCGCCTACGAGGTCGACTGGTGGAGTCCGGAGCTGGGTGAGGACTGGGAGCCTGTCGAGCG
>NZ_QPLS01000188.1:0-479 GCF_003665955.1 Halorubrum sp. Atlit-28R | reverse complement strand
CGCCACCTCCATCGCGCGCGACAACGACGCGACCCTCCATGGGCTGTACGTCGTGGACAGACGGCTGTACGTCGCGGCCGACAAGGCCAATCAGGACGAGGTGCGTCAGTCGCTGGAGGAAGAGGGCGAGGTCGCGCTCGACGACATCGTGGTCGGCGGCGAGGAGGCCGGCGTCGAGGTCGTCACGACCATGGCGGAAGGGATTCCTCACAAGACAATCACCAACTACGCCGAAGAGGAGGACATCGACCTCATCGTAATGGGGACCCACGGTCGAACCGGGCGAGACCGGGTCGCCAATCTCGGGAGCGTTACCGAGCGCGTCGTCGAGAGCGCGCCCATCCCCGTCCTCGTCGTCCACATCGAATAGCTCAGGTGCGGCTGGCGGTTGCGGTACGGACGCGCTCGACAGCGGCTATACGACCGGTGCGCCCCGTTCTGACCGGTATCTTTTCGAGTGGCCGACACGATGGTAGCAG
>NZ_QPLS01000187.1:0-480 GCF_003665955.1 Halorubrum sp. Atlit-28R | reverse complement strand
GTGGGCGTTCGGCTACAACGCGGTCGCCATCCCGTTGGCGGCGCTCGGCGTTCTTAACCCGCTTTTCGCCGCTATTGCGATGGGTACATCGAGCCTCCTCGTCGTCGTCAACTCGGCGCGGTCACTGGAGTAATGCACCTTGACTCCATCACGCCCGTCGAATCTGTCGCCGGGAACGTATCAATGAAGTCACTCCGTCACGTCAGCAGACACAATGACTAACGACCCCTTCTCGCTCTCGATTCCGGAGGGGTGGACCGTCGCGACAGACGTGGACACCGACGACGCGAGCGCACAGACCATCTACGAGTCGCCCGACTCCGAGTACCGGGTGACCGTCACCGAGTTCGCGCGGGGACTCACACTCTACTGGTGGGTAGATATTTTCGCCCGCGCAGATGGTGAGTGGCACCGCCGCGAGGTCGGACTCGGCGACTCCTATCGCGACCCCGAGAACGTCACCGCGGCCGCACAGGACGC
>NZ_QPLS01000186.1:0-482 GCF_003665955.1 Halorubrum sp. Atlit-28R | reverse complement strand
TAGCGAGGCTTACTCCGATAAATAGGAATGGAGCACCCGTCTCGATACTCGCAGTCGTTGCGCCGACGAAATCAAGCGGCACAGCCCTGTTGAGTGGGCCGACGTACCACACCATCAAGTACACGACCTCGAACAACCACGAAGACCGACTCCAGATCCCTGTCATAATTGCCAACGAGGGGCCAAACAGAATACCGCTCACGTACCCGAGTAGCAGTCCCGTCTGGCCGGTACTGACGAACAATACCAGCGTGCCACCACCGATACTCATAGCCACGACGACGCCAGCAAGCCACTCCGCAATGAGTTGTCTCTCTGCGTATTTTGATGAGAGTACCAGCACCGTCATCCTGTTCTTCACCGTCCGGACGCCCATCTCCGACCAGATGAATATCGGCCAGACAAATGCGAGTGGGCGAACGATATTACGGAAGGGAGCAACTTCGACGTCTGATGGACCATCACTCACGAGGCTGATCATT
>NZ_QPLS01000185.1:0-482 GCF_003665955.1 Halorubrum sp. Atlit-28R | reverse complement strand
TAGAGGGGCGACCGAGCGACCGACACTCGTTGAGGAGCGCCGCGGCGGTGTACTGCGCAATCATGTAGCCGGAGCGGAGCCCGCTGCGTTCGGTCAGGAACGGCGGGAGATACAACTCCTGTACGTCGGGGTTGAGCATCCGGTCGGTCCGGCGCTCGGAGATGGCCGCGAGTTCGGTCAGCGCGCCGGCGGCGTAGTCGAGGCGGAGCGCCAGCGGTTCGCCGTGGAAGTTGCCGGCGGCGACGCCGGCGGCCACGTCGGTGCCGGGCGCGCGCTCGTCCACCGCGCCCGCCGGGAAGACGAGCGGGTTGTCGGTGACGCTGTTGAGTTCGACCTCGACGGCCTCGCGGAGGTGCGAGACGGCGTCTCTGACCGCGCCGTGGACCTGCGGGAGACAGCGAATCGAGTAGGCGTCCTGCACGCGCTCGCAGTCCTTGTGCGATTCGAGGACGGTCGAGCCGGCGGTGAGGCGGCGAATCGCG
>NZ_QPLS01000184.1:0-482 GCF_003665955.1 Halorubrum sp. Atlit-28R | reverse complement strand
TTAGCTTTTTCATGATTTTCCTCTCAGATTAATTTATAAAAATAGAGTTCTTTTTACAGCTCTTTGGTACGAACTACTTGCGCCTGATTTTTGTTCGGACGGCGTGTTCGTCGTGACTGAACAAATTTCGTGACCGTCGAAAATGCATTGGCTGCTACCTGCATTTTGCGCGGATCGCGCAGAAGCATTGCTGCTGCCGTCGCCAGGCCGGTAAATAGATTCCGAGCCAGCACTGCCGATTTCGACGTACTGTTATTTGCTTGGAAGTCCGTGCTTCTGGTGCGTGCAGTACGTCGCGTGCCCGATACCTCGCGCGAAGTTTCAGGTAGCAAATACGCTGATCGGCTGTGCAGCGACCGATTTGGCTGGCTCGATCGGTGGGAAATCGCGGTTTTTGCTGAGCGCGTTCCTACCAAGGCGACAGCTGCGCCTGCCGCCGCACTTGCATAAGGATGCTGCACTATCCAACGCATTGTCATGCT
>NZ_QPLS01000183.1:0-482 GCF_003665955.1 Halorubrum sp. Atlit-28R | reverse complement strand
TGAAATATTCTCTAAGTCACACCGCGAAGTTGCATGCCTCCCGCTCACACCTCGGTAACCGTTACTCTGCCGCCAAACATCGTTGAATAGGATGCATCGGCAAAAATTCTCGCCGTGCCGAAAATTGCCTTAGCGCGATATATTTCTTTGTCGTCGTAAAGGAATGTCTTTTCCTTCACAGACTGTCTGCCGCGACCAGCGACGCAATTACAGGCTCTGCATCCAAGCAGGATACATTTTGTAACACTCTTTACCGACCATCTATAGCGATCGCCAGAGGATAAGTATTTAATAGAATAATTATCTATGGAGGATGGAAATGAAAAAAACTTCCGCTGTCGTTACCGGATGCGCCATTGCTGCCTCTTTTATGCTCGTTTCAGCTCCCGCCGCCGCGCGGGTAAATGTTGATATAACAATCGGAGTGCCAGGAGGATACGTACAACCAGCGCCGGTCTATGTGTATCCCCAGCCGGTTTATG
>NZ_QPLS01000182.1:0-482 GCF_003665955.1 Halorubrum sp. Atlit-28R | reverse complement strand
GTCAGGGCTTCCGTGTTCGAATTGGGGTACGTAACCTCTGCGTCCGGCGTCGTGGCGAGCGATTCCGTGCTCGTCACGTTGACGGTGAGGTTCCCCGTCGCCTCGTTGAAGTCGAGCGTTGCCGCGATTCCGGGCTTCGTCGTGTCGACTACGACCGGGTTGTTCCGGGTGACGACGCGCTCGTTGTTCGCTTCGTCGGTGACCGTCGCTTTCACGCTGTAGGTGCCGTCCGAGAGTGCGGACGTCACGTCGAGCGTGTGGTCCGCACCGGACGTCTGGCCCGACGTTCGCGTGAACGTCTTCTTCACGCCGGTTTCAGACTCCAGCGTGTATACGATGGTGACGTTCTCATCAGTGCTGTACGTGACGTTGACCGAGTCGTTCGTGTAGACCGTGCTGTCGGTGCCGTCGATGGACGCGAGGTCGTACGTCGGCAAGTTGTTGTCGACAGAGACGGTCGCGTTGCCGACCTGGCTGTTGTC
>NZ_QPLS01000181.1:0-482 GCF_003665955.1 Halorubrum sp. Atlit-28R | reverse complement strand
GTAATGGTGAAAAAGCCTAATCGACGCCAGTTCCTCGGCATTGCAGGTACAGCAATCGGCGTTTCGTCAACGACTGGAATCGTTTCAGCTCAAAAACACGGTAGTGAAAAGAGTTCTGATTCCTCGATAGATCCCGCTCCGATTGAACTTGAGGATAAAAAACACGCTGTTATCGATGATACGGTCTACAGTTTCGCACGCGCCAAGAATACAGAAACGGGAGAGGTAAGTGAATTAGTCGCAACGGTGAAAAAGGAAAACGCAAAAGCGACTCAATCCCAAATGAGCGCGGAATCGGGAGTTGGGATGAGCGTGGAATCGGTGAAGGTTTACGGAACTAAAACGGATACGGTCGAAAAGACCAACACAATTGGTGTCCAAAATTTCGAGGAGAAGTCGGCGTGGGACGACCTCATTGAGGAAGTCAGTGACGGGGTGGCCAAGACAATCAGCCGGTTTAGCGTTTACAAAGGAGATCAAAA
>NZ_QPLS01000180.1:0-483 GCF_003665955.1 Halorubrum sp. Atlit-28R | reverse complement strand
TTCGCAACATCAGATTTCGTCTGTTTGTATAGTGTATGTCGCAATACGGAATCGCTATTTTTCGCTCTCAGGGAGGTCGTCGACGAGGTCTTCCTCCTCGACCGTCTTCCGCAACTCGTCGGGCGACATATCGGCTAGCTCTCGGGCGCCCAGCAGCAGCGCCAGCGGCCGGAAGTAGCGGTTCCGCCCACCGACACGCTGCTCATCGAGATCGACGCCAGTCTCCTCGAGGATGTCGAGCGACATCCGTCGGTACACCCGCTCCAGTTCCTCTCGGACCGCTTCATCGAGGTAGTACGTATCGTGCTCCCGTTGCGTTACTGGCTCCAGTTCCGACACAGTCGTCTGTTTCGCCCCTTCTGACTGTGCTACCTGTTCCGCCTGTGGTGCCTGTGGTACATTATCCACCTGTTCCGTCTGTTCCGTCTCGGTCTGTGAGTTTGTGTCCACCATATCGGTCTCCTGGGCCGTCTCTGCCGTCTA
>NZ_QPLS01000179.1:0-483 GCF_003665955.1 Halorubrum sp. Atlit-28R | reverse complement strand
CTCTCCAGCATCGATGCGGTCCTGGATGTACTCATCGAGGAGGTCGAGCCTGTCGTCTTGGAAGGCTCCCGATCGTGTCAAGAGCGCCAGTATCTCCTCTGGTGGAACAGCATACTCGTCTCGACGATCGAGGAGCTCGACGAGGTCGTCGACGGCAATGGTTGTCAATTCGGTCGTCTCGGCATTATCGATCACCTTCGGGGCGAAGCCTGGGGCGACCACGATGGCGTGATCGGCTCCACGCTGGCGCCGGTGTTTGTCCACGTTGGTGACCTCTAGAGAGTTGACTCGCCCGTTCCCTCGGGCCTTCACTTCGACAACGACGTGTTCGGGGGATCGGATCTCCACGTCGGTGTCACCCCCTCCTTCGATCCAGTCGGCGGCACAGCCCAGCCGGGAGAAGGCCTTCGCAACGAGTTTCTCGAACTCCTCATGAGCGTTCCCATCTGTGCTGGCCGCCCGGAGTTGATCGGCGAGGTCGGT
>NZ_QPLS01000178.1:0-483 GCF_003665955.1 Halorubrum sp. Atlit-28R | reverse complement strand
CCTTTTCACCGTTTATTGCCGTGTTTCTACCCTATTTTCAGCCGGATGATGTTTCTTATGCATGCCGAAAGCGAAGTAGCACAGGCTGACGCCCGCTAAGAAAATCGCCCCGACCAGCAGGGAAATCCGCGTATCCGGGTTGATTCCCATGCCGACCAGCACGCAAACCAGAAAAGCGATGGTCAGATAGTTCACATACGGGAACATGATCGACATAAAGCTGTGGTTTTTGATCGCTTCCTTATGGGCGCGGCGGAAATAGAGCTGGCTTATCAGCACCACGAACCACGGCACCATGCCCGGCAGCACGCTGGCGCTGTAGACATAGACGAACACCTGCTCCGTATTAGGGATGATGTAGTTCAGCGCGGAGCCCACCAACAGGCAGCCGATGGTGACGGCGATGCAGTTGACCGGCACGCCGCTGGCGGAAAGCTTGGTCAGCGCCGCCGGCAGTTGGCGATTCTTGGCCAGGGCGTACAG
>NZ_QPLS01000177.1:0-483 GCF_003665955.1 Halorubrum sp. Atlit-28R | reverse complement strand
GTGCCGGTTCTCGCTGATGTACTCCTGCAGGATGCGCATCCATTCAGGACCGATGAACACCCACCGTTCGCCCTTGTTCCCGTTCTTCAGCGGGGTATCGGACTCGGGTCGGTGGACGATCTGAATGGCGTGCTCGTCTGCGTTGAGGTCGCCAACATCCAGCCCGCGGACGGTTCCGCGGCGCATCCCCGTCCGCCAGATGAGCGCCATGACGGCGTGCATCCGGCTCGCGTAGTGGTAGCGGTCCAGATACTCCAGAATCGTCTCTGCAGTATCCGGCTCCAGATAGATGTCGCGCGCCTCGGCTCCGTCGGGGAGTTCCGGCGCATGTAGCTTCTCGCGCAGTCCGTCCTCGACGGCGTCCAGGTCGCTCCAGAAATCGAGCGCCATGCGGACGCTACTGAGTTGCTTCTGGAGCGTGATGGGCGCGATATCGCCCTGACGCCACGTAACGAAGTCGTCGAGCTTCCGTCCGGTGAGGTC
>NZ_QPLS01000176.1:0-483 GCF_003665955.1 Halorubrum sp. Atlit-28R | reverse complement strand
GCTCTCGACGGCTTGGTCACAAAAATAACTCGACGTCGGGCTAGTTTAGAGGTCGGTCACGCGACGTTGAACCCCTTTTCGCGGAGGAAATCCCCCACTCGGCCGCGGTGGTTGCCTTGGAGTTCGATGGAATCGTCTTCCACGGTCCCACCACAGGCGAATTTCGATTTCAGGTCCGACGACAGGCTATCCATGTCGACGTCCTTCGGATCGAATCCCTCGATGACTGTAACCTCTTTTCCGTAGCGGCGCTCGTCGATGCGGATGACAATCTCCTGAGACTCTTTAGCGACGTCCTCGCAGACGCAGAGCTCTTCAGGGAGCCCGCACGTCGAGCAGACTTCCGACATTACAGTGTGGACCTACAGGATGGGGATATTAAACAGTATCGGGAGAAAGGGTGTGGTCGCCCGAATTAGGTATTCGAATCGTCGGTGGACGACGTTTCGCTATCGGCGGTGGTCGTCTCCGTGTCACCGTCTG
>NZ_QPLS01000175.1:0-483 GCF_003665955.1 Halorubrum sp. Atlit-28R | reverse complement strand
GGTTCGGCGTACGAACCGACCCAGGATTTCTGCACCCATATGCTCCGCCGCATGAACGTCAGCACCACTTATTTCGATCCGCTGATCGGCGCCGATATCGCCACGTTGATCCAACCCAACACCCGCGTGGTGTTCCTGGAATCCCCCGGCTCCATCACCCTGGAAGTGCAGGACATTCCGGCGATGGTGCAGGCCATTCGCGCCGTGGCGCCGGAGGTGGTGATCATGATCGACAATACCTGGGCGGCGGGCGTGCTGTTCAAGGCGTTGGATTTCGACATCGATATCTCCATTCAGGCCGGCACCAAATACCTGATCGGCCATTCCGATTACATGCTCGGCACCGCCGTCGCCAACGCGCGCTGTTGGGATCAACTGCGCGAGTACTCCTATCTGATGGGGCAGATGGTGGATGCCGACACCGCCTACATGGCGAGCCGCGGCCTGCGTACCCTGAGCGTGCGCCTGAAGCAGCACGAACGC
>NZ_QPLS01000174.1:0-485 GCF_003665955.1 Halorubrum sp. Atlit-28R | reverse complement strand
CAACATCACCACCCTGTCATCAGTGTCGGCCGGTACAAATGCAGTGGTTTCCAATTGCAGGCTGATAAACGCCCGCCACTCCGAAAACGAAAACACTTGGGCCAGTACAGCGCAATCGTGGCGAATCGCTTCCAGCATTTCAAGCACTTGCAGACCAGCCGCGTCGCTCTCAAGCGCAGTACGTATGTCCAATGCATCGAGCACACTATCTGTGATGCCGATCCATTCCGCCACATTCTTTCGGCCAACACACAATGCCGCCTGCTCTTCAATGCGTTTCAGTATGGCCTGTGCCGAAGGCGTATGTTTCAGCGCCGCGGTAACGGCTTGCCATCCGCCGAGGACATTGGCGCGGCGCAGCGCCAGTTCAATGCTGATTATCTGGTCCGCTTTATCGATCGCATCGGCTAGAAAAAAGGGCGATTTCAAAAAGTCCAGCAAAGCTACTGTGTCGGCACGCAATGCCACGACATCGAACCAGGCTG
>NZ_QPLS01000173.1:0-486 GCF_003665955.1 Halorubrum sp. Atlit-28R | reverse complement strand
AACCTCGCTGTGCGCTTCCACCCCGGCGAATGAGAACGTCTGTACGGTGTCTGGGTGGTCCTTCGGTGGCTCTACGTCCCCTTCTCCCTCGGAAACGCGGTCAGCGAGGAGCCCCGAAGTCAGCGACCGTCCGTGACCGTCGTCGTCGGCATAAAACTCCACGAGTAGTCCCGCATGTGCGTTGTCCGGGACGAGCGCGGCAATCTCCTCGAAATCGGCGGTATCCCGCGCCAACCCGATAAGGACGTCGTCGATGAGTTCGACGGCCGCGGGGTCGTGTTCGAGGACGTGCTGCACGTCGGTCACGGCGTCGAGCACGCTCTCGTAGAACAGCAGCGAGACCGCCTTCGTCTCGGGGACCGGCTCTAAGGCGACCTTGGCTTCGGTGACGACCGCTAATGTCCCTTCGCTCCCCGCCATGAGCCGCGCGAGGTTAACTGTCCCCGTCTCGGCTTCTTCCACGAGAACGTCGAGGTTGTACCCGGA
>NZ_QPLS01000172.1:0-486 GCF_003665955.1 Halorubrum sp. Atlit-28R | reverse complement strand
GTAGTGGAACTCGCGGTCGATGGCAACGACGACGACTTCGGGGTCGTCGTGTGCGCCGACGAGTTCGAGACCCGCGTCTCTGAGTTGGTCGTGTAATCCCGATTCGCCGATACAGAAAGTCCGCGCACCGGGATGGTTGTCGGCGAGATACGCCGTCGTCGTCGTCCCGGAGGTGACGATTTCGTCGGCGGTCGCATCGACACCGGCCCCCCGGAGTCGCGCTTCGTACAGTGGCGGGGCTTTCGTCGGGTTGTTCGAGACGAACAGGCGGTCCAGTCCGGCGGCCTCGATAGCCGAAAGCCCGTCGAGCGCGCCGGGAATCGCTTCGTCACCACGAACTACTGTTCCGTCCACGTCGAGGACGACACCTCGGAACTCCATCGTTCTCGGTAGGGAGTCGTTCCTGTTGAACGTTCGCCCGCGAGAACAACTGTGTTTATTCGCCCGCGAGAATTATTATGTTCATTCATACCATATACCACAGTA
>NZ_QPLS01000171.1:0-486 GCF_003665955.1 Halorubrum sp. Atlit-28R | reverse complement strand
ATCCACCGGTTGCGCCGCACGAACTCCATGTTTTCGAGGTAGGCGTCGACACCGAGGATGCGGCCCGCGCCGAACGCGCCGAGACCGAACAACAGCACCGCGTAGACGATGTGGTCGTCGACGACCCAGCCGTGAGCCAGCGGCAGGCCGGCGAGGATGCCGCCTTCGAGCGCCGCCGCCCAGTAGAACAGCATCATGACCGCGCCCCAGAAGGCGCTGAAGCGAACGAACGCGCCGAGGATGAGCGCCAGTCCGGCCAGCGTCAACCCCCACATGTTCAGCATATCGGTGAGCGGACTCCCTGCCATCGAACGCCACAGTCCCATGAGGGGGTTCCCCTCGGGAATCGCGTTGGCGAGGTAGCCCGCCGCGGTCCAGTTGTTCGAGGGGTCCGAATCCAGGTAGGTTACGAGCTTCGTGATGCCGCCTTGGAACAGCGTCCACCCCATCACCACTCTGAGCAGAAACAGCGAGTAGCCGACCCAG
>NZ_QPLS01000170.1:0-487 GCF_003665955.1 Halorubrum sp. Atlit-28R | reverse complement strand
AGGTTCCCTCAAGCGAAGACTTCCCGCAGGGACTGAAATACATCTTTCAGTACATGGACGCTGAAGGCGACACACTCCTGCGGTATGATAACTCGCCGTACCACTTGGATGTTGGTCGACACCACCGACATACACCAGAGGGCGACATCACGAAGTTGGAGTTCACAGGGCTGTCCGACCTAGTCAACGATTTCCAAACCGAGGTGAACGAGATCTATGAGCAACGAACCAACTGACACTGAACCGACGCACGACGAATTCACTCCCGACCCGGACGAGGTCGAGTACCCTTCGACTCTCCGTATCACGTCGCTCCCAGCAGAACAGGCGCAGGCGGCGGCTCTTGAGCGGGCCGAACGGTGGGAGCAGGGTGAAGAGGTACCGCATGTCGTCAACTTCGAGGATCGGACGCGGCTCCGCCAACTGCTAACCGACCGGCGGATGGAACTCCTCGAAGAGGTGATGGAACGCCCGCCCGAGAGTATCC
>NZ_QPLS01000169.1:0-488 GCF_003665955.1 Halorubrum sp. Atlit-28R | reverse complement strand
CGTTCGCTATCAGTTCATTCGACAGCGTTCCTCGTCGCTCCCTCGTCGGAAGGCTGTGAATCCGCTGTCCCACCAGTCCAGTAGTCGGCTAGCGGACCGTCAACACCGGTGAGTTGAATCCACGCCTGCGAAGTAATTCCGAGAACGACGATCGAGATGATCGACGACTCCACCGAGAGTGCCGTCTGAGTGAGTAAGAAGGTCGGTGAACCGAACGTCGCATCCGGCATGACCTGTCCGAGAAGCAGACTGAACGCCATATTGATTCCGTAGGGAACGATGAGGGCTGCACCCAGTCGGAGGCGGTTCCCAGCGACGGTGCGCCAACTTTGGACGAACGCTGTCGTGACCGTCGCATCGCGAACGGCGATTTCTTGCTCGACAAACGCAAACGTCAACAGGACGAACCCGACTGGCAGCAGACCCACCAGTATCGCTGGATCAACGAGGAGAGGTGTGTACCACGCACCGACGAGCGTCGTCCGCAG
>NZ_QPLS01000168.1:0-488 GCF_003665955.1 Halorubrum sp. Atlit-28R | reverse complement strand
TAACTTCGACCTTCGGGACGCCATCGTTGAAGGTGTGTGAGACGGTGTGGTCTTTTGTCTCCGCGGTCGTGTCGTAGGCGAGCGTCATCATCGGGTTGTCGTTATCGTGCCACTTTGCCTCGCCAGCGGGAGTGTAGTCGACGTTCGTGATTTTACCCGATTCGTAGCGTTCGAGTCCCTGCCCGTTGAGGTACATGACGTGGAACTCTGCGCCGTTGAGGTCGACGTCACCCTCGAATAGCTCGCGGGCATCCTCGTCGTCCGCGAGTCGGTGGACGTTCTCCGCATCTGCGTCAACATTGGCGTTGATGTCTACTGCCATCACATCTACAACATGGATTCCCACACTTATAAAAATTACGCCATAACGTAACAGAGTTGGGGACAGGTGGTGTTCAAAATGGATGTCGCTCGTCGGCAGGTGCCAAAATAAAATGGGTTCAGCGCCCGACACTCGGGCGCTCTTACTCGTCGGCGGCGATTGGGGA
>NZ_QPLS01000167.1:0-489 GCF_003665955.1 Halorubrum sp. Atlit-28R | reverse complement strand
CGTTGGGTGACGGGTTTGTCTGGGACAATCTGCTAACTGACGAGCGACTCGACGAGAATGGTGAGTTCCGCCGACTGCTCCAAGAGGCACCCAATATCCTACAGAACAGTGCGTGTCTCGGGTGGATTGCTGAAGAAGACGAACTCGTCGACGATGTCGATGAGTTTGGTGACCGCATACAAACTGTTCTCGAGGAGATTTGCGAGATGACGCGGGACATGACTCACGGCGAGTACCGCGAGTACAACTCTCGAACGGCGTTTCGGACGAAGATTCTCACTGAGTCACTCGGCGTGATCGGCGTAATGACCCGGTTACTGGACTTCGCCGGCGTGGACATCCTCCGAATCGGTCAGATGCCCCGATTCAAGAACGATTTTGCCGATGAGAAGCTCTCAGCTATCGCGAAGTTCGTTGGAATCAACTCGGCGATTGCATCGAAATACGGGATGGCGTCGGTGTTTCGGCAACTGTTTGAGGACCGTGAGG
>NZ_QPLS01000166.1:0-489 GCF_003665955.1 Halorubrum sp. Atlit-28R | reverse complement strand
TAGCCACTGCCTTCGTTATCGAAACGCACGCTTGCCTCGCCGGCCTTTTGCATCACTGAGACATAGAGTGGCTGAATCAACTGATGGTCTGCGGCGCGCATCGTGGCATGGTGAAAGCCATTTTGAAAACTCGCGCCTTGCAAGGCTTGCGCCACTGCTGCTGCTTCCGTGGTTTTCGCCTTCTCGATGGCGGTAACCAGCATTTCGATCATCGAGTGCATGCGCAGATGCACATAGTCATTGGCCGGTTCAGGATAGCGCTTGCGAAACGCCGTATAAAACGTGTCGCTGCTGCGGTTGGCTGTACTTCCGCCGACATTCGGATGCCACTCTGCAACCGCTCTCACCCGGCCAATTCCGGCGTCGCCAATCGCAGCCGGGGCGCCCAGGCCATTCGCATAAAAAGTATAAAACTTCAAATCCAGGCCCGCGTCTTTGGCCGCCTGCACCAGCCGTGTCAGATCGTTTCCCCAGTTTCCGGTGATAACG
>NZ_QPLS01000165.1:0-490 GCF_003665955.1 Halorubrum sp. Atlit-28R | reverse complement strand
CGGCCCAACTGTTCGACACCGGCTACGAACACTAACCTAATTATAGGGGCTGAGACTCAGTCCCGGAGATTTATGCTGTATGAACGCCAATTAACTGGCAATGTGTTTCCGCGTCATCACCGCTGTGGATACATTCTTGATGGCGCGATATATTTTCGAATCGGCAATTAGACTTAACTACCAATGGGGGTTCGCCTAATCCATGGAGTTCCCTCGCCTCCCGTCTCGAGATACGAGTGGTCAGAAGGTCGTCCTTCCCGACGACCTCGAAGGGGACCAGACGCTCGTACTCATCAGTTTCGACCGTCGTCAGCAGTCGCTGGTCGGGTCGTGGCGAGGGTTCGCAAAGGAGCTGTGTGAGACCTACGGTCATTTCGAGTACTACGAACTGCTGGTCCTCGGCAGTCGAAGCGGCATGATGCCCTCGCTTCCCGGTGGAGGCGGCATGTCGCCGGGTGCTGCCCGGAGTCGTCCGCACGACAACGCGCTG
>NZ_QPLS01000164.1:0-490 GCF_003665955.1 Halorubrum sp. Atlit-28R | reverse complement strand
CAGACACCTTCTCAATTCCGCCCACACGGTTACCTTCGAATGTAGCTCTTCAAAACCGAAAAAGGGCGATGGATGTCGTTACTCGCGGTGGAGGATGATGGTCTTGCGGTCGGTCTGGACGGTCGCGACCTTCCAGTCAGTCTGCTCAACAGCACCAAACACCGCGTCGATGAGTCTCTGATGGTTCATCGACGGAACCGCACCGTACTCGAAGAACGCTTCATCTGCGTTGTGGAATCCGAGGAACTCATGGACGGACTTGGAGAGCGAACGTTCGACAGAGTCGACGAGATCAGCTCGAGGGTCGACGGTATTCTGGAGTGCGGTGCCTGCGTCGGAACGGCTGTTATCTGCTGCCATCACGTCTATTACTTAGGCTGCCGTAATATAAAACCAACGCCATTTCGTTAAAACTGCATGGCGTAACTATTATTATGTTGGGAGTGTATGTAGTAGATGTGATGGCAGCAGAAGCCGACAAGTCAGGTAA
>NZ_QPLS01000163.1:0-492 GCF_003665955.1 Halorubrum sp. Atlit-28R | reverse complement strand
GGATGTGGGAGTACTGTACCGTCACCAAGCGCCTGCTGGACCTCGAAAACGTAACGTACGAGGGGCAGACGCTCTCCGTCGACGACATCGAACTCGATCTCGTTCGCTCGGACGCACAGCCCCGTGACGTGCCCATCTACGTCGGCGCGACGGGCGAGACGATGCACAAGCTGACCGGCGAACTGGTCGGGAAAGGCATCGCCGGCGGCATCTTCATGAACTACCTTATCCCGCCCGAGCACAACCTGAAAGGCTTCGAAAAGCTGAAAGAGGGCGTCGAAAAGCAGGACGGGACGCTGGAAGGCGCCGACCGCCCGCAGCTCATCGCCGTCGCAATGGACGAGGACGCGGACGTGGCCATCGACCAGGCGCGCGGTCTCGCCACACAGTACATCGGCCAGCAGCCGCACATCAGGAAGGCGTCGGGCATCGATCCCGAACTGGCGGAGAAAGTTCAAGCCGAGATGGGCGGGTGGCCGGCCTCCGCCGAGG
>NZ_QPLS01000162.1:0-493 GCF_003665955.1 Halorubrum sp. Atlit-28R | reverse complement strand
GATGTCGTCGTGACGGACGACGCGCAACTCACTATCGAATCGGACGGAACCATCGCCGCCGACCCCGACCGACTCCGGCGGCTCTTCGAAAACCTCGTTCGTAACGCGTTCGAACACGGCGGCGACGACATCAATCTCTGGGTCGGAACGACCGACGACGGATTCTACGTCGAAGATTCGGGAATGGGAATTCCAGAGGACAAACGAGACGACGTGTTCGAGTCGGGGTTTTCGACGAACAGCGGCGGAACCGGACTCGGGCTCGCTATCGTCGCCGAAATCGTGGATGCCCACGGCTGGGACATCTACGTTGAACACGGCCGAGACGGGGGTGCGCGGTTCGTCGTGAGCGGTGCGTCAGTCGACATCGGTGAGACGGCGACGCAGCCGTAGCCGGCAGTGACTTCGAGGCCGAAAAGAAAGCTGTTGAGTCGTGGTGTGACTGCTTACTCGAAGCGGAACGTCGCGCCGTCAGAACTGTCTTCGACTTCGA
>NZ_QPLS01000161.1:0-495 GCF_003665955.1 Halorubrum sp. Atlit-28R | reverse complement strand
AAGAATTGTATGCGGAAGAAGAGGCTAGACAGAAGGCGCAAGAAAGTATGCGTCAGGCAGTGTAAGGAAGCCGGGATGAGATGGAGTTGAAAGGAAGGCGCTGGCAGCAGCACATGGCTGCCGCCAGCGTCTTTAGTGCAGTGAATCTGTTGTAACCGCCGGCACCATTAACGTGGTGTGCCACGACGGAACAGATTGACGATTGCCAGTAGCACGACCGCGCCCAGCAGCGAGACCAGCAGTCAACCTATACTGAAATCGTTTTGATTGATTGTCCCTGTCCCGAACAATGGAGCAAGCAACCATCCACCCAGCAACGCACCAATGATACCGACTACGATGTTGAGGAACATCCCCTGTTCAGCGTTGGTTCTCATGATCATACTTGCGATCCAACCTAAAATACCACCTACTATGATCCAGATAATAAAGTTCATGTTTGCTCTCCAAAGTAAGTTAAAGGAAATGCCGTATCAAGGCGGATGCCCCTTTACG
>NZ_QPLS01000160.1:0-497 GCF_003665955.1 Halorubrum sp. Atlit-28R | reverse complement strand
AGATGGCAGTTGCCACCGAACTCATCGACGACGCGGTCCCCGGATACAACAGCCTCCTCGACCCCGCAACCACCCCGGCGGAGTTCCGTCAGGCACTCGAAGATCTCCTGTCCTCAGATCGCAGCCGTCTATCCGTCCCGGAGCCGACCGACCGCTCGTTCGTCCTGTACGTTGGTGGCTCGTCTCGATCGCCCCGTCGGATCTCGGGCGGGGAACAACACCGCGGAGTACGTCGCTCTCCAACTTGGCCTCTTCAAACTATAGCTCGCTACGAGCCACAGAACGTAGCGGTTTGAATCGACTCGATGACCGTCATCCGCGATGTCTGGGGCGGTAACGACCCCACCGAGGCCGGCGTCGAGACGTACAGCGAGTCCATCGCTGCGGCGCTCTCGGAGGTTCCGAACCACCGGTACACGCACCTGGCCGATAGCGACCCGAACCCCGCCGACGCACTGGCGACGGTCGGTGCCGATATCGCGGCGTTGGGGCCTTGA
>NZ_QPLS01000159.1:0-498 GCF_003665955.1 Halorubrum sp. Atlit-28R | reverse complement strand
CGCGAGGGCGACGCGCTGCTGTTGGCCCCCCGAGAGCTGATCGGGATAGCTATCGCCCTGCCCAGCTAGGTCGACCAGTTCGAGGAGTTCGTCGACGCGCTGGTCGACTTCGTCTTTCGGCCGGTCTTTCAGCCCGAAGGCGATGTTCTCCCGCACGGTCAGCCAGGGAAACAGCGTGTAGGACTGAAACACCATGCCGCGATCGGCGCCGGGGCCGGTGACCTCGCGGCCGTCGAGCGTGACGCGGCCGCTGGTCGGCCGGTCAAGCCCGGCGATGATCCGGAGCAGCGTGGACTTGCCGCAGCCGGACGGGCCGAGGATGGTGACGAAGTCATTGTCGACGACATCGAGCGTGGACGGCTCCAGCGCCCGAGTCGGCGCATTGCCGCCGCGCGCGGGGAAGGTGCGCGAGACCTGGTCGATCCGAAGCAGGGTCATGCGAGCTTCCACGGGAACAGCCAGGCGTTGAACGCCTTGAACAGGAAATCGGAGATCAGG
>NZ_QPLS01000158.1:0-499 GCF_003665955.1 Halorubrum sp. Atlit-28R | reverse complement strand
ATACCGTACGCCAACGGGAACATGTCGGAGCGAGTTGCAGCCCGGGAACTCGACCTTCAGCACGCCTTCGCAATTGCCGTGTTACAGGCACTACGAGACGTCGTCCTCGATATGGAATCGATCGATCCCTATTTTGACGAGATTCGGGACGCTAATGAGAATCCGACGATTGAAGGCTGACTACGAGAGCGATGGGTGAGCCGTTCAACCCGTTGCAGAATTCGGTGACGTGGATCGCGGATACAGGATTGTTCATCGCGTGTGGTCGCCAACAGAACAACAAGTACACGGCTCTCGAACGCTTTGCTCAACGGAACGATCTCACATTTGTCATTCCGCAGCGAGTCTACGACGAGCTCGGTGGTGCGCCGAGGCGAAGTACGCCGGGACAGACTCCGATCAATAGCGCCATTGATGCCGGTTGGGTTACAGTCGCCGACGAGCCTGACTACACGAACGGCACCGTGTCACAAGTGATGGACGACGTTCGGTCGTACAT
>NZ_QPLS01000157.1:0-499 GCF_003665955.1 Halorubrum sp. Atlit-28R | reverse complement strand
TACTCCGGGTCACCGTCCGTCTCGCGGGTCTCCACGATTCCGTCGAACGGTTGTTTCAAGAGCGCTAGCTCGCGTTCGTCGACGAACCCGGTGTCGAGTGTGAATACGCCCGAAAAGCCAGTCGCTGCGATGCGGCCGGTGATGACATGAAGGAACTGAAACAGTCGTTTCATGTCGGCGTACATCACGAGCGTCGAAAGAACGTGAAGCCCGACTTGGGCCGACTGGCTCGCCTCATAATGCTCCCGCAGAGCCTCAGTCAGGTGAATTCCGATGCCGGTCAGGTCGCCGGGACTGGAGACATACCGGAGGTTGTCGGCGGTGGTCCGCTGGTCGAGCAAGTCCGCGACACTGGTCGTGTCGATAACTTCGAACTGCTCGGGTGACACGCCCGTGAGGTGTTCGAGTTCCTGCGCGATGGTGGGTGCGGGTTTCTTCGTCGTCACGACGACCGTACCGGCGTTCTCGTGCTCCTTCTCGGCGAGCATCGAGAGCATGA
>NZ_QPLS01000156.1:0-501 GCF_003665955.1 Halorubrum sp. Atlit-28R | reverse complement strand
TGATCAACTTCGGTGCGCTGGTGGCCTTCACCTTCGTCAACCTGTCGGTGATCTCGCAGTTCTATATTCGCGACAAGATGAACCGCACCGTGAAGGACACGTTCAATTACCTGATCCTGCCGGTGATGGGCGCACTGACCGTCGGCGCGCTGTGGATCAACCTGGAAGCCAGCTCGATGACGCTGGGCCTGGTTTGGGCGGCCATCGGTCTGATCTACCTGGCCTTCGTCACCCGCAGCTTCCGTCTGCCGGTGCCGCAAGCGAGCGAAGACGCCGCCTAAGCGCGAGCCGCTCCTCAGCCACAAAAAAGGCCGCTTTCGCGGCCTTTTCCTTTTCTGCTTGCGGCGGGTTTTATCCCACCAACTCTTTGCCGTAATCGAACAGCGCTTTCAGCAGGGCGGTTTTCTCTTTGTCGCCTTCGTGCAGGTTATACAGTGATTCGAGCTGCAGCAGGTAACTCTGCACGCGCTCCGCGCTTAAGGCTTCCTGACGATGTTGCAG
>NZ_QPLS01000155.1:0-507 GCF_003665955.1 Halorubrum sp. Atlit-28R | reverse complement strand
CGCCTGCCTGCGCCAGCAATACAATTTCCCGGTCGGCCACAGCAAAGCCGGCGGGCACTTGCACTGCGCGGATATATCGGGACGGCGGCGTGCGCAGCAATTTATTCGCCACCAAAACCACCGGTATTTGCGTCGGGTCGGCGACACGAAACAAGATTTCCTTGATTACGCCGGGGCAGGCATCGGCATCGACCAAAATCTGCATCGCGCTGCTGTCAAATCAATAAAAGTTGCGCCGGCATCGTGCTAGCGCTGGTCCCACAGCTCGCCATTCGGCCCACTGCGCGGTGCCGTCACACCGAAATGAGAATAAGCTGCCGGTGTCGCAATGCGCCCGCGCGGTGTGCGCTGCAAGAAGCCCTGCTGAATCAGATAAGGTTCAAGCACATCTTCGATCGTATCGCGCTCTTCACCGATCGCAGCGGCCAAATTGTCCAAACCGACCGGGCCGCCATTGAACTTGAATAAAACGGCTTCGAGCAATTTGCGGTCCATCAGATCAAACCC
>NZ_QPLS01000154.1:0-508 GCF_003665955.1 Halorubrum sp. Atlit-28R | reverse complement strand
AGCACCGTCCTGCCATTTTCATCTTGTGCATTTACATCGGCACCCGCCAGAATCAATTTCTCCATCATCTCGAAGTTTTTAGCTTCGTGTATTGGTGCGACTTTGTGGGGGCTTCGAAAATTTACGTCTGCACCAGCTTTGATTAACGCATCAATTGCGCTGCAACTACAGTCATAAGACAACCCGTACAAAAGAGGAGTTAAACCATCCGAGTCGACTGGATCGACCTCCGCTCCCCCGGCAAGGAGCAATTCGACGACATCCGAACATTCGGCTACCCTAATGGCATTGTGTAGTGGTGTGCTGTTTTCGGTGCAACGGACATTAGGATTTGCTCCGGCAGCAAGAAGCAGTCTTACGCACTCAAATCGGTTAAGGAGAGCTGCATCATGGAGCGCACTTCGTTTGTAATCATCGCCACCACACGATAGATCAACTTGAGCCCCGGCATTGATCAGTGCTCGGACAATTTCTTCATGGCCAGCGTTTGATGCGATCACCAGAGGCG
>NZ_QPLS01000153.1:0-509 GCF_003665955.1 Halorubrum sp. Atlit-28R | reverse complement strand
CTGGCCCATTACGATGGCGAAAGCCGGATCACGCTGCGTTTTCTTGATCACCGTACCGGGCAACATGAAAGTCTGAAGTTAAGTCAGCATGAGCTGATATTAAGGCTGATAAAACATATACCTGAGAAACACTTCCGCATGATCCGCTACTTCGGCTTTTTGGCTAACCGTGTGGTGAGCAAACAACTTCCTTTGGTAAAAAAGGCGTTGGGCCAGGACGAAGAGGTAAAAGTACCGGCGATCACCCACAGTTCGTTGAGTCAGAGATTACTGAGGACAGATCCTTACAGTTGCCTACTGTGTGGTGCCCGGATGGTATTCAGCCGTGCGCTTGGCGCAACTCGATTGGCAGTGCTGGTTTCGAATGCCGGAGAGATAGCACGAATGCGTTACGGTAGTTGATGCAGGAAAGATCCGCCTGCATTCAGTAAATCCGTACAAAAATCAACCTAACGTATTGAAAATCTATCACCTTCATGTCTCCCGCCGGAGAATTATAAGAATTTTAG
>NZ_QPLS01000152.1:0-510 GCF_003665955.1 Halorubrum sp. Atlit-28R | reverse complement strand
TTTCAAATGGGACCGACAAGACCGACTACGTAATGTATGAGTCAGATCTTCAGGACAGGGTATCGAGCAGCATTATTGACGGCGAGGTGTCGTCGTTGAACCTCAGTATCACCGACAACGAGTTTGCCGTTATCGTTGATATTGGCGAGACTGACGCAGCTTACACGGCTGATGAAGCCCGTGAGCTAGCGACGAGTCTCAAATCCATCTCGGACCAGCGATGGGACGTAGAAAACGATGACATCGTAGAGTACCTCCGCGACTTAGCCGACGTGGTTGACAACGAGAAATCAGTGGATGAGGTAGAAAAGAAGTGGGAAAGTAGAGAGGTAGATATCTCGGTCTGATAGGAATGTAAACCGATGAGCCGATTGAGGGGGTGGGTAGAGGCGCTAGCGGTTGTTGACGTCCGTGGCCTCCTCTAACCGTTCGACGCGTTCGCGCAGCTCTTCGAGGTTGGGATCCTCGGCCCGCGCATCCTCTAGCGGACGGACGTCGGTGAGCGCTTCG
>NZ_QPLS01000151.1:0-511 GCF_003665955.1 Halorubrum sp. Atlit-28R | reverse complement strand
GGCCGTAACCTCAGTTCGAATCTGAGCCGGCCCATATTCTCCCCACCTCTCACAGACCACGAGCGACAGCGAGTGGTCTGAGAGGTGTGGGAGATTTCACCCGGTGAAGGTTCGAATCAGGGAACGAACGCAGTGAGTGACCGTGGTTCGAATCTGAGCCGGCCCATACTGTATATACCCCTTTCCCGCATTTTCTTACACTTTCCAGCCACTGCTGGGGGTGGTCGGCATGAGTCTCGCGCCCTCTCGGAAGGCGGGAGACACCGTCGAAACAACCCTTCTTCAGGTTCACACAGAGCTACGGCACGTTTCGGACCACGAGCACGAACATCACGACGCGCTCACCACCGAGTTACTCACGCCGAGTCGTGAGCTTCCGTTCGTCGGCATCTGTCTCCTCGAACCCGGGACTGTCGTCGAGATCAAGAGCGCGATGGTCGTCTACGGCGAAGCGCAGCGCCGCGGACGCTTCTTACTTCGACGGAGCCAGCACGACCACCTCCTCGAGGAG
>NZ_QPLS01000150.1:0-511 GCF_003665955.1 Halorubrum sp. Atlit-28R | reverse complement strand
GTTCTTCTCCATTACCAGACTCCCCTGAGCCACGTTCTTCGAAATCGAGGACTTCGTGCTTAGGACGTACTTCAGCAACAGATGGACCGAAATCGTGGATATTTTTGACGAGTAGATGTGCGCCTCGTTCGACAAACTCACGAGTGACTGTGTCGAAGCGATTACGCCACGTTCTCGACAAGACCGACACATCAGGCATACGGTCGAGACCACACGCTGAGGCGAGTTCATGGTAGCCGGAGAGTTTCCGATAGCTGTTTCCAGTGATTTCGCGGTAGAAGAAGAGCTTGAGTATTCCCTGAAATGGGTACGATGCTGGATGCCACTCAGGATAGCCGTCTTCAAGCGTCTCAAGCCGAATTTCAAGTTCTTCGAACGCTTCAAGTAGTGACTTGCCGAGCCCGAGATGTTCCCGAAGGTCGAGGCCAACAAGAAAAGCATCGGTCATTCGAGCAGCACGGGTTTCCATACGACCGATATTTTCAACACTCCTCATCAATACCTCGACAAG
>NZ_QPLS01000149.1:0-511 GCF_003665955.1 Halorubrum sp. Atlit-28R | reverse complement strand
GAAGCCAAGGAACGCGGATACGATATTTACGCGCTCCACACCTCGTACGGGCAGAAAACCGAATCGAAGGAGTACGAGTGCGCTCGTGCGCTTGCAGACGAACTCGACGCCAACGACTTCCTTCACATCGAGACGAGTCACCTGAAACAAATCGGCGCGTCGTCCCTCACCGACGACTCGATGGCGGTCGAAGACGCCGACATGGAGTCCGACGAAGTCCCCACCTCCTACGTCCCATTCCGGAACGCGAACCTCCTGTCGATGGCCGTCTCCTACGCCGAAGCCAACGACTGTGACGCTGTTTTCGTCGGCGCACACTCCGAGGACTACTCGGGCTATCCGGATTGTCGTCCCGAGTTTTTCGATGCGTTCGAGACGATGGTCGATGTCGGCACGAAACCCGACACGCACATCTCGCTCGAAGTACCCTTCGTCCACGATGCGAAGACAGATATCGCCCGCCGCGGTCCCGAACTCGGCGTTCCCTTCGAGCACACGTGGTCGTGCTACC
>NZ_QPLS01000148.1:0-512 GCF_003665955.1 Halorubrum sp. Atlit-28R | reverse complement strand
TAGCCCTGTAAGAAGACATTGGCCGCGAGGTCGTCGTAACTCGGGTCGCGGTCGATTCGGGCGGTCAAGACGTCTGTAAGAACGTCGTACACTTCTTCCCGGGTCGCACCGCCGTACAGGTTCCGCTGTGATTCGGCGCAGAGCGTGTCGAGGACCTCATCGGGGATAGCCGCCTCAGTCCTCGTCGTCGCCCGGTCGAGGATGGCGCGTATCGTCTCGTCTAGCTCGGTCGTTGCTGTAGAGCTCATGGTGTTTCGACCGTCGGGTCACCGACACAATCACTCGTCTTCGGAGATAGTGTCGCCACTGGTGAAGCGGCCGAAGTGGCCTCGAATCGAGCGATTCGAGGGGAACCGACTGTGTCCGATGGTCCCGACGAAGCGATAAAAGAGTTACCAACTAAAATTGAGATATTGAAACTGTGTTTGTTTCTTAGTGGTGGAGATATCACCGGAGTTGGTTCGTGAGTAGAGATACGGTGAAGGTTCTCACGGGGCGGAAGCGTAGTCAAA
>NZ_QPLS01000147.1:0-512 GCF_003665955.1 Halorubrum sp. Atlit-28R | reverse complement strand
CGGTGTCGCCACGTTCGAAGATGGGGGAGCCGTCGTCGACGCCGGTCACCCGACAGCCCGATTTACCACTGACCGACCCGAAGACGACTCGTGGACAGTTCCGGCCGCCGCAGCCCGACATCCGGTCCCAGAGCAGTGGCCCTTTCTTTTGGTCGTCCCCGATGCGGACCCCGGCCGAAACGGCGCGGCAGAAGAGTCGAGTATGCGCTCGGTCGTCGAACGTGCCGACCCGCGGACGAGCGACCGAATCGCTGGTATCGTCACCCGGCGGCTCCTTCCGGCGCTCGCGGAGGGGTCCGCCGAGCGCTTCGGCGAGGCAATGGAGTCGGTTGGCCGACTCAACGGCACGTGGTACGCGGACGAACAGGGCGGTGTCTACCGGCCACCGGTTGGTGCGCTCGTCTCGGTACTCTCGGAATCACCGGCCGTCTACGGTGCCGGGCAGTCGTCGTGGGGTCCTACAGTCTACGGCGTAACCGACGCCGAACACGTTGACGAAGCGGTCGAAGCAG
>NZ_QPLS01000146.1:0-512 GCF_003665955.1 Halorubrum sp. Atlit-28R | reverse complement strand
ATATGGACAAGCAAAGCCGGTAAGCACCGGCGGCGGCTGATAAGCACATTGGTTCGATCCTCCGCAAGCCGCACCAGCTCTGCGTTTAGCATGATGCTGTATATTTATACAGTGATAAATAATCGTGAAAGACGTCACATCTTCCACTCCTGGTTTCAAGCCCCAATCAACGCTCAAGATGGCAAAAGCGTTGCATTCGTTGCAATACACATAGTCTACGGCTCGCATACCAATATGTCTATCAGGCAAGATCGTATATGTACTTCGATGATCTGCGCCATCCCATAACCATGGGAGCCGCCATTTGCTTTATCTCTTCTAGATCAATGCGCTACCTCCCAGGATCGGCTAATTTGATGCCATGCCGCTGGCGACCACCGTAAAATTGCCGATGTTGGGCCATTGACACATTGCGTGATTTTTCGCTCAGCTTATTTCTTATCGACTGATGTCAGCACTGTCTTCTAAACCAATCATGCGAGCCGCATCCATACTTTTTGTCGTATTGGCTA
>NZ_QPLS01000145.1:0-512 GCF_003665955.1 Halorubrum sp. Atlit-28R | reverse complement strand
ACTTCGGCGATACCGGACCAGCCGGCCGACTTTGACGTAGGGGAGAGGATAGCGCTTGGTGCAGCGCCAGATGGCGAGCGTGGTTTTTTCAACGCCGATATATTCTGCAGCGCCTGCTGTATCGAGCATGTCCGACTGCTCGGAGCTGGGGAAGAATGCGTCTGGATTTTCAACTATGGGTGCCGACATAAAATTTCTCCGGATTGACCAATCGTGCGGGACATTCCCAACGATTTCGCGAAATTTTAAGGGTCAGAATTGGAAGTGAAAAGGCAGCAAGAATTCAGTAATTGTTCCGGAAATTTTCCGGGAAAATTTATTCTGGAACGATTGAGCCACCGTTCTGTTCCAGAATTTTTACTTTGGCAGCGACACCCCACTATTTCTTTCCAATATTTCTAATTCGCCATATGCCACTAGGGAATCGAGAAATGACTCACTCCAAACTTCTCCAACATACTTTTCCGTTGACTTCCGAATCACGTCGTCGTCTCCGCCCTCCGGGAAAAGAG
>NZ_QPLS01000144.1:0-513 GCF_003665955.1 Halorubrum sp. Atlit-28R | reverse complement strand
ATTGATTCGATGAGTTATCAATATCTGGTTGGAGCAGAAATTGATTATAAGGACGACCTGGAAGGTGCGCAGTTCGTAATCAAGAATCCGAATGCGACAACCACCTGTGGTTGCGGATCGTCTTTCTCAGCTTAAGAGTAAGCATCTCTCCATCGAAAAAGCGCAGATGAATCTGCGCTTTTTTGTTTTATGGAGCGATAAAAACCTCTCTAGTGTGGCGTCCCGCAAATAACTTTACAAAGTCGTTCGACTTTCTGCAGGATTGAATCGGCTGTCGCAGTCCAGATGAACGGACGGCAATGCGCATTATATTGTTCAACAAAGTGGTTTATCTTGCAGATGAGTTCGCCGACCGTCTTGAATGAATTACGCCGCAGCGCGCGTTGCGTGAGCAAGCCAAACCAGCGCTCCACCTGGTTGAGCCAGGAACTATAAGTCGGCGTGTAGTGGACATGATAGCGAGGACGTTGTGCCAGCCAGGCACGCACCTTGGGGTGCTTGTGTGTGGCGTAG
>NZ_QPLS01000143.1:0-513 GCF_003665955.1 Halorubrum sp. Atlit-28R | reverse complement strand
ACGCGATGAAGGGCGTAAAGACCTGCGAGAGCATCCCGAAGACGACCTTCTGGGGGCTGTTCGCGCCGGTCGACTCGATGGCCTCTATCGGTCCGTCCTCGACTTCTTCGAGGGCGTCCGTGAACAGGCGACCGAGGTTCCCCATCGTGTCGGTGCCGATGGCGAGCGTCGCCGTGAACGGCGAGACGCCGCCGAGGGGGATGTAGATGAGCGCCCACACCAGCGCCGGGATGGCGCGGATGACGCTCATCGTCCCGCGGAAGATGAAGTTGAAAGGGTACGGCGTCACGCGCTCGGAGCCGAGCACCCCGAGGATGCGCGCGCCGGGGATGCCGAGGACGGTCCCGACGAACCCCATCGCGAACGTGACGAACACCGCGCCGAGAACGGGGTTCCCGTCCTGGAACTGGAGGAGGAGGTTCCGTTCTTGGATGAACGCCCAGTACTGGCTGACGTCGACGAAGGGGATGACGCCGAACAGCGTCCCCGGCGGGAAGAAGTCGCCCAGCGCAT
>NZ_QPLS01000142.1:0-516 GCF_003665955.1 Halorubrum sp. Atlit-28R | reverse complement strand
CAAACTCGGAGGAACCGAAACAAATCGAGCGAGGGGCCACCACTGACACGACCGACGTGGTCGATTCACCGCCCGGTGGCGACGCTGAGGAACCCGAAGAACCGACACCGACTCGAATCGCCTTCGGCGAACTCCGAGGCGTCACAGAGGACGCAGCAACCATCGCCCTCGACGAGGAAGACGCAAGCAACCTATCTAGTAACGAACACTATCGGCTCGTCACGCTTCCGGCGAACCCACCCGTCGACCGCGAGTTCGCGTCGCTCCTGCGGAACGCCGACGAGACGATGGCTATCACGACAATCGTCGCCGATGCCAACCTCGATGGCAAACTCGTTTCCGACGTAGATACGACCGTTGCCGCCGTTCGGTAGGCGAACAAGCCTATCGACGCCATTCCGCCGCGGAGTCGGAGACTGGCTGCCGGAGACACGCTGTACGTCGTCGGCCGGCCGGAAGTGCTCCGGAAGGTCGAACGCCGGGCGACGATGGCCGACAGTCAAACAGATGGTGGTG
>NZ_QPLS01000141.1:0-516 GCF_003665955.1 Halorubrum sp. Atlit-28R | reverse complement strand
ACTAATCCAAGCCGACGATCACTCGCCTCGGCTATTCAACAGATGATTTGCCCTACGAAGACACAACTATTCAACAGAGCAGCAAAAAACTCCTCGGGCAGTCGTATCGGTGAAAACAGTCGTAATCTCAGCGGGTATCCCTATTACTCAGATCCATCGCCATCTTTCGCGTTGAACTGTGCAAGCGTCTCAATGACCGCATCGAGGACCGCATCCACCTCATCAGCATCAACACCACTCTCAGACGCAGCACGAGCGGTGACAGCCTGTCGAACCATCTCGTCGTTCAGGGGTTTCAATCCACCACGCCACTCGCGGCCAGTCTCCAGCGAGTGTTCACGAACAGTCTCTACAAACTCGTCATACTCATCGGGCATATTGCTCGCGAGTATGTCGAGGTCGGATTCTAAGCGGCGTTCCAGCCGACTTCGGATACGCGATTCAACGACTCGAACGTAGTCACGTTCCGCCTCCTCGCCGGACCTAGTGACGCCGTCGACGAGAACCGACTCCTCA
>NZ_QPLS01000140.1:0-516 GCF_003665955.1 Halorubrum sp. Atlit-28R | reverse complement strand
CTCTTCATCGACGTGGAAAACATAGTCTAAACTATCCCTAAGAGTGTTGCGCGAGTCGCTAGGCGGCAAGTCTCGATCTATCGTGATTGTTGCGTCATGGATCATAGTGGTGTTTTTTGGTCCTTCAACAAATGCACAACTAGCCGTAGGCCGTCTACTCACACAATTGACCCCCTCGGTGTATTCAATAACAAGGTCAGCACTTGTGCTGGAATTAACCCGGGTGAATTCGACTTCTCGGTCGGTCGTATTAGCGAACCGGGCTAGCTCTAATGCTGCGCGCTCCTCGTTATGTTCCTCTGTCGCATTGACATACACCTCAATAGTTGGCTCTCCCCACGGATTATCCGCTGTTTGGAATATTTCTGCCAATCCCAAGTTGGTTGCATCATTCCCAGATGTGTCAGCAGCTATAAAACCAGCTGACCCGAGTGCAATCAGAACCCCAACCGCGGTGAGCATTCTGATAATGTGCATTACTGACATACCAGACAAATATTGAATGGGACAATAAAA
>NZ_QPLS01000139.1:0-516 GCF_003665955.1 Halorubrum sp. Atlit-28R | reverse complement strand
GCCAATTGAGCTACGCCCCTATTTTTTTCTGCTTTTCTGCCAGAGAATGACCTCAGCAAAAGAGCAGAAGAACTTACACTTACTCGATGATTTTAGCGACGACGCCGGCGCCGACGGTACGACCGCCTTCACGAATCGCAAAGCGCAGACCTTCTTCCATCGCACTCGGGTTGATCAACTGCACCGTGATCGATACGTTGTCTCCCGGCATAACCATCTCTTTGTCTTTTGGCAGCTCGATCGAACCAGTCACGTCCGTGGTACGGAAGTAAAACTGGGGACGATAGTTGTTGAAGAATGGCGTATGACGACCACCTTCATCCTTGGACAAGACATAGATCTCACCGGTGAAATGCTTGTGCGGCTTGATCGAGCCTGGCTTGGCCAAGACTTGACCGCGCTCGACGTCTTCACGCTTGGTACCACGCAACAACACACCGACGTTGTCGCCGGCTTGACCCTGGTCCAGCAATTTGCGGAACATTTCTACACCGGTGCAGGTGGTGGTTTGGGTAT
>NZ_QPLS01000138.1:0-517 GCF_003665955.1 Halorubrum sp. Atlit-28R | reverse complement strand
AGAAGACGTTGTACAGCGGCTTCGTGAGGCCCGGACTGCCGCGGAGCATCACGGTGGCCGCCATCGTCTCGCCGATGGCGCGGCCCACGCCGAGGAGGACCGCGGCCGAGACGCCCGAGAACGCCGCCGGCAACGTGATGGAGGTCATCGTCTGCCAGTCGGTCGTGCCGAGAGTGAGCGACCCGCTTTTCATCGACTCGGGGACGCTGTTGAGCGCGTCTTCGGCGACCGAGACGACCGTCGGGAGCGCCATCAGGCCGACGACGATGCCGACGAACAGGTACGTGCCCTGCCCGACGATGTCGAACTGGTCGGCCGCCCACGGGCTGAGGATGGTAAAGCCGATGAAACCGTAGACGATGGATGGGATGCCCGCCAGAATCTCGACACCCGGTTTGACGAGTTCGCGGACGGTCCGCGGGGCGATTTCGCTGAGGAAGAGCGCCGCGGCCACGCCCAGCGGGGCGGCGACCGCCGTCGCGATGATGGTGACGAGCACCGTCCCGTGAATCATCGG
>NZ_QPLS01000137.1:0-518 GCF_003665955.1 Halorubrum sp. Atlit-28R | reverse complement strand
AGAAGATTTTTGCCATGCGTTGGTGTGGTTGATGGAGGAAGTTGAATGAAGCGGACGTCCGCGGCCAAGATGTGGGACACGACAGGCGTTCCGGTTGAAGAAACTGCGCTGAATCGACCAGCGGAATCAAAAGCAATCACGATTGCATGTTACGACAATGAGATTCCACCGTTCGTCGAGCATGCGCTCGTGAAGTTGTATGAAAATATTTTTTCATCTCTTTTGCAGTTTCGAGTGTACGGCTCGCTTGCCGGTAATACGAGCACCTATGTGGTTCGGGAAGGAAACAAGATTGTTACCGTCTTTCTGTTCGTACGCATGGGTGCGAAAGTAAAGGTGTTCAATGAGGTAGTCCGGATCAGCGATCGGGATATTGCTCGGTTTGCAGAGTACGTTTTCGCGGCCTATAAAAAGGTGATGGTGATTTCGTTTCATGCGATTCAGGCGGATATCCGCAGGCTGCGGTTTCCTTATCAGCAGTTCAATTGTTCCGAAGACATCGTCCTTACGCTGCCGGA
>NZ_QPLS01000136.1:0-519 GCF_003665955.1 Halorubrum sp. Atlit-28R | reverse complement strand
TTTAGAGGGTCTCTTGGTTGGGTTTGTAGCCATTATACTCGTGATATCTGGGTACTGGGAGGTGGGGAACTTTGAGAGACTCCTCAACCCATGAATCAATCCATAATCGTGCCGACGGTAGCTTACTCTCGTAAGCTGATTGGAGAAATCATCTAGGTCACTGCTAGTTTGACTGAACTGTGCAAGTATTTTTGGCAGTAACTAACATATTGTTTTAGTATGATTGGAATTGGTGACTTACCAGACTTTATCTACATTGATGAACCCCGCGTCAACCAACGCCTACAATTCGTAAACGAAGGCCAAGTTGCCGAACTTGTTGAGACATCTGGTGAGCATGAGTCAAAAGCAAGCGGAGGTGGATTGAATATTTACAAGGTTTTGAACTATAACCGAGAAAAATCAACAGGGGAGACTGAAGAGGTTGTTCGGACTATTCAGAATACCCCGACAGGGAAACTTTCGATATTTTTCAGTTTCATGGATCAGGAGTTAGGAGTAACTGATCTTGATGATGTG
>NZ_QPLS01000135.1:0-521 GCF_003665955.1 Halorubrum sp. Atlit-28R | reverse complement strand
GTCGTCTGCGGGCAGGGTTTCATGCGGCACGGCGATCGACACAATCCGGGAAAACTGGTCGTCGAAGGTTTTGCGGTTATACAGTCCGGTCAGCGAGTCGCGCTCGCTATAGTCGATCAAGCTTTGATAATTGCGGTAGACGCTCAGAACACCCTCGATGACCGGCAATGTCTGGCTTGAATAAGGCGTCTGGCTGCTGATTTCCAGGCAAGAGCCGACTTTATCGTTGGTCCATATCGGCAGCCAGAGAATGTGATTGCCGTCAGGTGTAATTTCTTCGGCATTGGTGCCGCGCTTTTCGATGCACTCCACCAGTACCGGAAAATCGGTGATCGGAACGCCGGCAGTCTCGGTGGCGGTAACTTCGTTGGTGACGACTTTTCCATCCTTGATCCACGCACGCGGCCGCATCAACAGTTCGTCACGCAGCTTGAAAACTTCGAGTACGCGCGCCTGCTTTGCACCGACCAATTCATGCAGCGCTGAAATTACCGATGCGTCCAGCAGCGTGTGATCACGGT
>NZ_QPLS01000134.1:0-523 GCF_003665955.1 Halorubrum sp. Atlit-28R | reverse complement strand
TGGTGCTTCGGCTGGTCCAGTATCATCAGCAGCACCATGTTTTGATTTGGGTAAAACACAACATTATTACCGACGCCTGGAGCGAACAACTGATCCTTAACGATCTGTGGCAGCGCTATAACGAGCTTGACGATCACCACGGCTTGGACGCACCGCAACCGCAGATTCAAACTATCGACATCGTCAATAGCGGCATCGCGTCACCTGCGCCGGCGGATGTCGCTTATTGGCAACAGCAACTGCAAGACTGCCGCGAACTGGACTTCCCGCTGGATAAACCGCGCCCGCTGATGCCGACGCACGCCGGAGAGCGCATCCATTATCAGCTGCAGCCTGACGTGGCCGGTCTGCTGGCGTCACGAGGCAAAGCGCTGGGCGCCACGCCTTTTGCCTTGCTCTGCGCGGCATTAAGTTTGCTGCTCAGCCGTTATACCCAGCAGCAGGATATTGTCATCGGCACCGCCATCGCAGCGCGGGATAACCTGGATCAGGCGCAGGTCAGCGGCTTCCACGTCAATACCGT
>NZ_QPLS01000133.1:0-526 GCF_003665955.1 Halorubrum sp. Atlit-28R | reverse complement strand
CTGCGACCGATTTCCGTCGACAACCCTCGGTCGTGACGTGCCGCAGTCAGTGGAGCGCCCGTCCGCTTTCGCTGGTCCTGATCGTGAGTTCTCCATTCAGGACCGTGGTCGATTCGTTGTTCGTCAATAACGAGTCCACAGTCTTCACAGACAGTTTCAACGCTGTTCGTTCTTACTTGGCCGCTGCATTCGGGACACGGTGTGTTGTCGGTCGGTCTATCCTCGTCGAAGCTCGTCGTGTAGATGTCTCTCGTTGCCATTGGTCTCACCGAGGGAATTCGCGTTATGTCGAGCCCCTCACCCATTTAGGGGTCAATTAACGCTATCGAGGACGAATCTCGGATCAGTTGGATTGGGGCTCAGACGATAGTGCTTGAGTCACTGCAGTCTACCCCTCTACAACGGAGTGACGAGCCCAATGAGTGCCGAGGCCTCATAACTAACGTTAGTATTTCTTTGCTGAATGCACTAGTGTATATCGGTGTTTTAACCGATGGTTTGGATTTTAAAATTCTGTTTCTGGACA
>NZ_QPLS01000132.1:0-526 GCF_003665955.1 Halorubrum sp. Atlit-28R | reverse complement strand
ATGAAATCATTGCTCACGCACGGCTGGTGGGTGCGGAATGCAGCGCCGACCAGTCCGCGTCCTTGCGGCGTATCCTGTGCGATCGAAATGCGCGCATCAAGCAGCAATTGCTTGCCGCCTCCGGCCACAGCAGCCACTTTTATACTGGTGTGGTGGGCATCCGGAACAATGACTGCCGTGGTGATGAACTTGCCTCCATGCACCGCCGCATCGCATACTTGCTGAAAAAGCGATTCAGGCGATTCTGCGTGCAGGATCGCCTCGTTGGTGGCGCTGAGCGCGGCGTACATCCGGCTATGGCGCCGCGCGGATTCTTCCACCCGCTTGCGAGCAGTAATCTCGCGCGCGATGCTGACGATGATCGTACTCTGGCCAGAGCGGATGGCGCGCCGTTGCAGCTCGAAATCGAATTTACTGCCATCCTTGTTTCGCGCGATGCTTTCGGACCGACTGCCTTTACGACCGTTTACGATGACATCGTCGTACACTTGCTCCAGCGTGGTCCGGTCGACCAGCAGCAAATCAT
>NZ_QPLS01000131.1:0-528 GCF_003665955.1 Halorubrum sp. Atlit-28R | reverse complement strand
CGTATAGTACGAGAGGAACTACGAATGGGTGCCACTGGTGTACCGGTTGTCCGAGAGGGCAGATGCCGGGCAGCTACGCACCACGGGGTAAGAGCTGAACGCATCTAAGCTCGAAACCCACACGGAAAAGAAGTTCCACTGAGGTCACTCGTAGAAGACGAGTTCGATAGACTCGGGGTGTGCGCAACGAGGCAACGAGTTGTTAAGCCCGCGAGCACTAACAGACCAAGCCACATTCATACGCACTGAGACCCGAGAACGGGTCCAGGCGCAAACTGGATTGCACGGACACATTGGTAAGACGGCCCGACCGATATTGGTATGACAACGGTTCGATTCCGTTGGTCGGCATTAAGGCGGCCAGAGCGGTGAGGTTCCACCCGTACCCATCCCGAACACGGAAGTTAAGCTCACCTGCGTTCTGGTCAGTACTGGAGTGAGCGATCCTCTGGGAAATCCAGTTCGCCGCCCCTACTCATACTTCACAAAGCCCACTGGACGCGGTGTCCAGTGGGCTTTGTTCATTTT
>NZ_QPLS01000130.1:0-530 GCF_003665955.1 Halorubrum sp. Atlit-28R | reverse complement strand
AAATCCGGCGTCTTGAGCGACGGATTCGCCACCGTCTCGACGTGGACGAACGCGGTGTCCCCGTCGATGGCGTCGGCGTAGGCGTCGATATCCAGCGTTTCGACGGTCCGGGCCTCGATACCGCGCCGAGGAGTCGTCTTCGAGAAGTACGAGGCCGTCCCGCCGTACATGTCTTCGGAGAGCACGACGTTGTCGCCGACGGACGCGAGAACGGTCGTGATAGCGTCGATAGCGGCCATTCCCGAGGCGGTGGCAACCGCATCGACACCCGCTTCGAGGGCGGCGAGTCGGTGTTCGAGGATACGAGTCGTCGGGTTCGAGATACGGGAGTACACGTCACCATCGGCTTCGAGGGCGTACAGGTCCGCGGCGTGGTCTGCGTCCTCGAAGACGTACGACGTAGTCTGGTAGAGTGGCGGGGCGCGGGCCCCTGTCGCCGGGTCGGGGTCCTGCCCGGCGTGGAGACCGCGAGTGCGGAAACCTCTGGTCATGTACGTGGTGCATAATTCTGTACAGATGAATAACCGTCA
>NZ_QPLS01000129.1:0-531 GCF_003665955.1 Halorubrum sp. Atlit-28R | reverse complement strand
CGTCTGCGGCTCCATCGGCGTGAGTTGGCCGACGACGACGCCGGCGCGGAGGCTCCCGAGGATGCCGAGAAGTACGAGGTCGTAGTACTGCCACGTGTAGCCCATGACGAGTCGTTCGAGGGGCAGCACCCAAGGCGTGGCGTTCGGTTCCGTCGTCGGAGATGCTGAAACGAAGTCGGCGCGTCGGTGCCGCGGCAAAGACGGTCACGGAACGGCTATACGTCGCCAGACACTCGAACCCCTATGGAGTATCAGACTGCGCTCGACCGAGCGCTCAACGTCCTACCGGAACGAAACGTCGAACAGGAACGCCTCACGGTGCCGGATCCGTCCGGCGAAACCGACGGCGCGTTCACCCGCCTCACCAACCTCGGGGAAATCGCGGACGCGCTCTCGCGGACGCCCGCGCACCTCCACAGCGCCATCCAGCGCACGCTCGGGACCAGCGGCCAGTTGGAAGACGACCGCGCCCGCTACAGTGGTTCGTTTTCCATCAACGACTTCGAGGAAGCCATCGACGGCTACGTCGAG
>NZ_QPLS01000128.1:0-533 GCF_003665955.1 Halorubrum sp. Atlit-28R | reverse complement strand
GGAGTCCCACGAGCAGTGTGAGACGGCGCTGCCGTCTCACTGGCCGTGCGGGCAACTCGGAAATCGCCCGCAGACGCGACAAGCGTGACGTCAGCGAGTCCTTCACTAGGCGTGCCGACCCGAATTCTACATGGGCGTTCGATTACTTTATGTCTCGGTCGCGGATACTTGGTCGCATGGACTTCGACCTCCCGGCCGAACACCGGATGATTCGCGATACCGTCCGTGAGTTCTGCGAAGAAGAGATTGCTCCCATCGCACAGGACATCGAGGACGAACACCGGTTCCCCGCGGAGATATTCGACCAGTTGGCCGACCTGGACGTGATGGGCGTCCCTATCGACGCCGAGTACGGTGGTCTCGGCGGCGACCAGTTGATGTACGCGCTCGTCGTCGAAGAACTCGGTCGCGTCTCGGGTGGCATCGGCCTGTCGTACGCCGCCCACGTCAGCCTCGCGTCGAAGCCGCTGGAGCTGTTCGGAACCGAAGCACAGAAAGAAGAATGGCTCACGCCGCTTGCGAGGGGCGAGCAC
>NZ_QPLS01000127.1:0-533 GCF_003665955.1 Halorubrum sp. Atlit-28R | reverse complement strand
GGCATCGACCGCGACCGCCCCGATATCTCCGGCCGAGATGCGGTCAGGCTCTGGCGCGAGTACGAACGCGGCGACGAATCGGCTCTCGACACCCTCGTCTCGTACAACCGCGAAGACACGGTCAATCTCGAACGCCTCATGGAGACCGTCACGGGCAAACTTCACGACCGCGTCTGCGACGGTCTCGATACCGACCTCGTCTGAAATCATCTCGTCGTCTTCTTCGTTCGTCTCGTCACGGAATCACCCGCCTTTTTCATCCCCGGAAGCGACGCGCCGCACATGACCGACGACGAGGCCGAGGCCAACTCGACGCTTGACGGAGAGACGGACGAGCCAACCGACGATGAGTCGGACGAATCGACCGTCGAAGACGGGCGTGTCAACGGCGAGAGTCAGCAAACCGCCGACGGTGGGATGAACGGGCAAAACGGCTACGGTGACGAGACGGTGCCGCACGTGGAACTCGACCTCTACGAACTGTCCGTTCGCGTCAGCGGTCAGTCTACGGACGGCCTCGAAGACGTCGAAGC
>NZ_QPLS01000126.1:0-538 GCF_003665955.1 Halorubrum sp. Atlit-28R | reverse complement strand
TGTCGTGACTGGAGTTCAGATGCTCTTCCGATCTACGGTGTATATCGCCGATACCGGTGTCTTCGTTCGGTGTGGTGGGCCCGACAAAGACAAATTTCAACGGCTCCGTCGAGCACTCTAACAGGCTGGTGTCTCATTGCGTGTCCCCCAACGCGTCTACGAAGAACTCGGTGGCGATCCGGCAGCGGACGCGTATCCCTCGGGAAATATTCCCTATCCCGATGGATTCGAGGAGGGCTGGATCGTGGTTGCCGACGAACTTGACTACACCAACCCGCTTGTCTCGACGGTGATGGACGAAGCCCGCCGGTTTATCGCTAACGAGACTGGCCGTGACGAAGATATCACCGAGAAAGCGGACACGGCACTCGTGGAGCTTGCTGCTCAGGTACTCGATACAGAGCAGGCGGATCACGTCGTTCTCTTGACGACCGACAAACCTAACGACGAATGAGTCAGCCATCACAGAGCGTATCGACCGCTTCATCGAGACGGGACACCACGAACGGATCTGGCGAGATTGGAACCCCGGTGAACG
>NZ_QPLS01000125.1:0-539 GCF_003665955.1 Halorubrum sp. Atlit-28R | reverse complement strand
CGACCTCTTCGGTCGATTATCGAATCGAACTCTGCAAATGTCGGATTTCCGTCCGAAACTCCTGCCTCGAGATAGTGTTTCCACTCACGAAGGGCGAACCGAATTGGGAGCTGCTTAGTCTGCTGGGATCAGTGCAGAAGAAACCCATTCAACCATTCACCAGCTGTCAGGACAGGCGCATAGTCCATATCGCCGCTACTCCTGCTTTCAGGAGAAAGTCGGTAAGCCGCCAGATATTGTGCAGTAACGCTGCGAACACGAAGTAGAAGAGCCTGACGCGGTAGTCTTTCGAGGAGGTTTTCGCTAAGAAGTCGTACTTGATCGACTTGTACGCGTTTTCGATTTGCCATCGGCGGCTGTATCGCTGACAGTACGCCTCGGCCTCGGCTGGCCCAATCCTGAGGTTCGTTGCAAACACTGCTGTTCCGTCTCCTTTCGTCGAGGGGAAGTACAGGGGTAACGCGGATACCGGCCATGGAAACACTTATTCTCTTAGTGATGATTGGGTGAGACTATGGACGATGGCTTTCGCGATCTAC
>NZ_QPLS01000124.1:0-541 GCF_003665955.1 Halorubrum sp. Atlit-28R | reverse complement strand
AAAGTATGCGCTGTGGCTCACCACAGATGAAACAGCGCCGGAGGTTGGTCAAATATCTCCGGCTCTCTCTCTTGATGGGTCAGAGCAACAGGAGGAAGTTCCGGATTTAACTCCCAACACAGCAAAATCTCACCGTTAAAACGTGAAAATTGGTTAGACCTGTATTTTGAATTTGCTGACTGCCTGTGGTCGCAGGCCGGCAGCTACATCGGAGGGCTTCGCTATGGCGATTAAGAAGCTCGATGATGGACGTTATGAATTGGACACAAGAGTTGGCGGCCGCGGCAGCAAGCGCGTACGCAAGATTTTCGCAAGACGCGCCGATGCGGTAGCGTACGAACGTTACATGCTGGGCAAAATAGCGCGTAAAGAATGGGATCCAGCAAAACCGGTTAACAAACAGCCGCTGGATGAAGTGAGAAGCACCTGGTGGCTTTACCACGGACAGTCGCTGAAGAATGGTGAGATTGAGAACAAGCACCTGATTAAGACCATCACGGCGCTGGGAAATCCACCGGTCAATGAACTGGACAAGCGGATG
>NZ_QPLS01000123.1:0-543 GCF_003665955.1 Halorubrum sp. Atlit-28R | reverse complement strand
CGGCAGCAGCTTTAACTAGCCGATAGACAGCTCGATCTGCAGTCTTCGGTCCCTCGCAGTTGATAGAGAGGACTCCGAAGGTCTTACCCTGTGACTCGCACAGTTCGACGATCTGTTTGCAGACAGCATGAATGATGAGCGATTTCCCCGTTCCAGATGGCCCACTCAGGAGCATATCAGGGATCCCCTTATTCTGGAGGACCGGTTTTAGGTTGTCGACGACACGGCCCAGCTGGTCGTCACGACCAACGATACGATCCTCGTCGATGATAGTATCAGACCGAACGAGGTCCTTGTTCGCAAAAACGCCTCCGGACGACTCGGTTTGTAACCGATCTCGAATTGAGATGCCCCCACCGTCGCCGTTGGTCGCCTGTTGAGACGAATCAACTGGATCCGAGCCGTTCTCAAAAGTCGTTTGTGACGTACCGGGCGAATCTCCATCCTCACCCGTCGATCCAGGGGTTTCAGGATCAACAGAAGAGGATTCACGATCCTCCTCATCTTCCGGATGATTCGATCCTGCTCTACGTCCCTCTCGTC
>NZ_QPLS01000122.1:0-544 GCF_003665955.1 Halorubrum sp. Atlit-28R | reverse complement strand
GTACATGAACACATGGTCTACGTTTCCCGAACGCGCCGGAACGGTCGTCGTCGGGGCCGGCTGTGTCGGTTGTAGCGCGGCGTATCACCTCGCCGAGTCGGGTCGCGAAGACGTCGTCGTCCTCGACCGGGGTCCGCTGTTCGAGACCGGGGGGTCGACCTCTCACGCCCCCGGACTCGTGTTCCAGACGGCCGGGAACAAGCTGATGACGGAGATGGCGTCGTACACGCGCGACCTCTACGACGGGTTCGGTGACTTCCGGACGTGCGGCGGCATCGAAGTCGCCTACACCGAAGACCGCTGGGACTTCCTCAAACGCAAGCGCGAGTGGGGTCAGTCCTACGGCATCGACGAGGGCCAACTCCTCACGCCCGAGGAGGTCGAATCGCGCGTCCCGCAGATAAACGCCGACGTCATCTACGGCGGCTACTACGTCCCCTCGGACGGGAAGGCCGACGCCGTCAGCGCCGCCGAGTCGATGGCGGAGGAGGCGCGCGAGGCGGGCGTCGAGTTCTACGGCCACACCGAGGTCACGGACATCGAC
>NZ_QPLS01000121.1:0-545 GCF_003665955.1 Halorubrum sp. Atlit-28R | reverse complement strand
CTCATCGGTGGTGAGCGGTGGAACGCCGACGTGGACGAAGTTGAAACGGCGCATAAATGCGTACGACATTTCGTACAGCGAGGTTTTGTCGTACGTGTTCATTGTAGCAATTAGCCGCCACGAAGGGGTAACCGGGAAGGCGTCTGGGTTCCCAATAATTTCGGCGAGCTCTTCGTCAGTTGTTGAATTGGAAAGTGAGCGAAGTTCGACGGTTCGATCGCGTTCGTATGGGAGTTCGGTTGAATCGCCAGACAGAACGGAAAAGAGCTGTCCGAAGGCTTTGTCGATGTCTGATCGATTGATTTCGTCGATGATGAGCCACTCGTTGACGACTCGGTCTTGCCGGAAACACTTGAGGAAAAGCCGGGGTTCGAACAGGAGTTCCTGTCCACCGTCGCCCGTAGAAGGAACATATCCACCAATCGTATCAAACGCAGTCCATTCAGAGGTCGCAGTCGTGAACCTGTAATCGTCGACTTGCTCGTGGGTCGTAGCGGATTCACAGATTGCCTTTGCTAGTTTTGTCTTCCCGGTGCCCGGTGGTC
>NZ_QPLS01000120.1:0-545 GCF_003665955.1 Halorubrum sp. Atlit-28R | reverse complement strand
ACATCGGGCGCGGAGTGCCCGTACTGCGGTGGCACGAACACCGTCCGCGAGCACCCGAAAGGGCCGGGACTGTGCCGGTCGATGCACTTCTGTAACGACTGTCAAGAGCCGTTCCAGCGGTTCGAATAACGTCGGCGGAGCGACCGGAGAAGAGCGGTTTTTTTCGAACGGCGTCCGCGGAGCGCCGAGGCGGTCACTCCGGGGACGGCGGGTTGAGGGCAGGAGCGTGCAGCGGAGCGCGGGGTGAGGGCCGAGCCGTTCAGCGAGTCGCGGGCCGAAGTCTCGGGCGAATCAGCCGAGGTTGAGGTTCACGTTCTTCGCCTGCGTGAACTCGCGGACGGCCTCCGCTCCCTGCTCGCGGCCGTGACCGCTCTGTTTCGTGCCGCCGAAGGGCGTCTGCGGGAACGTGACCGGGTACTCGTTGACGCTGACCATCCCGTAGTCGAGCGCGTCGGCGACGCCGTGAGCGCGAGAGAGCCCCTCGGTCCAGACGCCGGCGAGAAGCCCGTACGGGGAGTCGTTGGCGAGTTCGATCGCCTCCGTTC
>NZ_QPLS01000119.1:0-546 GCF_003665955.1 Halorubrum sp. Atlit-28R | reverse complement strand
CCATCAACGAGAAACACAGCGTCTGAGTGGTCGTGTTTCTCCGAGAGTCGATAGAGAAACGCAGCAGCCGGATCGGTACCATGCCGTCCAAACAATTCGACGTCAAGAAGCAACTTTGTCTCGGTGTCTATTGCGGCGTATAACCAAGACCATTCGCCATTGATTTTGACAGCGGTCTCGTCGACCGCAACCCGCTTCGGCTTCGCCTCAGGCGGGGTGTGACCGCTGTCAGCCAGTCGATGTACCCACTGCCAAACAGCTTGATGAGAGCGTTCAACGCCGAGGTATCGAAGAATTTCTTTTGTCTCTCTAAGTGAACAACCGGTCGCGTGGAGCTGGACGGCGAACACCCTGACGGGTGTCGCCGTCCGCTCACGCTCCCAAGTTTCTTCTAAATCCGTCTCAAAGCACTCGCTGAGCAGGTCTGCGAGCATCTTGACCAACTAACTCAACGACCTGCTCGTTCCTCAAACTGGCTTAACTAGACAGTGCCGCCAGCACCAGTAGCAATGCCCCAGTAAAGAGGATCACATAGTAAAGGGCACG
>NZ_QPLS01000118.1:0-546 GCF_003665955.1 Halorubrum sp. Atlit-28R | reverse complement strand
TGAGTGAGCGCGACGACGCCCGACCCAGCACCCGGAGCGACACCCAACGCGACACCGGGCGCGACGCCCGCGACGACGCCCGGAACGCGAATCGAGCGCGGACGCCGTTTCTTTCTGCTCGACGAGTTGACTACTATTCGAACCGACGGCCGTTTGGCGATTTTCCGGTGAATCGTCGCTCGATTTGTCGTCCCAGATGACGGATTACTATTGAACTGTGTTTCTAATAGAGACTAAAAATTGAACACAGTAAGATATATAGTGGGTAAGTTAGAATGTGGTGATGTCACTCATAACCATGACAGGAGAACTCTCACGCGTCCTCTCGAAGCGCGACGTGTTCGTGCTCGCACTCGGAGCGATGATCGGATGGGGTTGGATCGTGCAGACGGGGTACTTCATCGACCAAAGCGGCGTCACCGGCGCTATCTCGGCGTTCGTCCTCGGCGGGTTCATGGTGACCGTCGTCTCGCTCATCTACGGCGAACTCGCCTCCGCGATGCCGTTCGTCGGCGGCGAGCACGTTTACAGCATGCGGGCGTTGGG
>NZ_QPLS01000117.1:0-547 GCF_003665955.1 Halorubrum sp. Atlit-28R | reverse complement strand
GTTCCCCGGTGCGTCGGTCGTGATTTGGGCGGGACTTACCCGTATGTCGAAAGGTGAGACACGGGCAATTGTGCAGCCCTACATTTTGATTATGCAGATTTTTTCGCTGGCACTGCTCGCGGTACTGAACCCCGGGTCTTTCAGCGCCGAGTTCTGGACTCTGTTCCTGCTGTTGTTGCCAATCGTTCTGCCTTGCACACTGATTGGAATTAATCTCTACAAAAGAGTTTCTGATTTCAACTTCCGGCGTATTGCGTTTGTACTGCTGGGCTCTTCGGGCTTGGGGATTTTTCTCAAAGGTTCCCATTCATTAAAGCCGCTAATGGTTTTCCTTTAGCCTTTTATCGCCCATTGTTTGGCAGGTACAGGTAACGCTTCATTTCTTTTATTCCCATTCCGCTTACTTCATGCATCCGAATAAGCGTAGTGGGCCCGACCGGGATGACATTATTGCGAATCTTGCTAATGAGAGTTGCGGGCACTTCCATCAAGTCCGCCAGTTCACCGTCCGTTTTAAGCGATAGCTTTTCTTTAATGACATCTATTA
>NZ_QPLS01000116.1:0-550 GCF_003665955.1 Halorubrum sp. Atlit-28R | reverse complement strand
ATGATGAGTTTTAAAAAGGCTTTTTCAGTTTTACTGGCATCTTCTATTGCCAGTGCGGCATTTGCAGGTGAGGTCACAATCGGTTCCATCTTCGGTATGACAGGGCCGAACGCATCGGGCGCCGCAGAGGGCACGGCCATCGTTTCCGGCTATCTCAATATGGTGAACGACAATGGGGGCATCAACGGAAACGTGTTAAAGCGTGTCATGAAGGATGATCAGTATGACCCGGCAAAGACATTGGCTCTGGCAGAAGAAGCAATCACCAAAGACGGCGTGGTTGCGCTTCTCAACTCAGTTGGCACGGCCAATACCGTCGCGTTGATGAAGTCAGGGGTTCTCAACAAACACAAAGTGCCTTTGGTTGGTGTGTTTAGCGGCGCTGATGTGATCCGCGGCCCTGGTTCGGAGCAGATTTTCCATACGCGCGCCAGCTATTCGGACGAGATTATGAAGATTTCTCGACTCGTATCGACCTTGCAGCTAAAACGCGTGGCGGTTCTTTACCAGGATGATGGATTTGGTGCGAGCATCATGCAAAGCATTACCA
>NZ_QPLS01000115.1:0-554 GCF_003665955.1 Halorubrum sp. Atlit-28R | reverse complement strand
TCCGACCTCCGCGGTGCTCATGGACGCGAGGTCGAGTCCCTAGGCGTCGGCCGGTTCCTCCTCGTCTTCGGAGAACTTCTCGATGCGACTCTCGATGAGTGCGATGGCTCCGGCGCGGTTCTCCCCGCGATGTTCGGCCTGGAGAATCTCCTCTAACTCGCCGCGGTCTTCGATATCCTTGATTGCCGGGCCGAGTTCCGAAATCTCGTAGTCTCCCGGGTCGAAGTCGGTCATCGTCAGTCACCCCCCGCAGCGGCGGTATCGCCGCCGACTGCCGACTTCATCGCCTCCAGTACGTCCTGCATCGCGCTCGAATCGTCCGGGTCGACCATCGTCGCCTCGCGTTCCGCTGGTGCCTTCGGAATCGGGTCGACAGAGGAGACGATGGTCGGCGAGCCATCGAGACCGATGTAGTCCGGGTCGACGTTGATGTCCGCGTGGTCCCGAACCGTGAGATGGTCCTCGTAGTTCTCGGCACGCTCCTGTGTCTCCGCGCGGAGGTCTTTCAGCGTGAGTCGCTCGCCCGCCGTCCGATACGATGGGGTGAATTCGGG
>NZ_QPLS01000114.1:0-554 GCF_003665955.1 Halorubrum sp. Atlit-28R | reverse complement strand
GATTTGCGTTGTTCGAAATCCAATGTGTATATTGTATATCGCTATATCCAATTAGTCAAAACGAGCGTACCAACCCACGGAGGGAGACAATGAGCAATCACGCGTCTCCGTACCACTCCGCTTTGAAGCGCTCGGCAAGGTAGATGTCACCGGGGTGCAAACAGTAACGTCACTCTGCGGCAGGTGTCTGGATTAGGTAAAACAACCCGTCAATCGGGAATACTGGATGCGCCAGCGATTAATCGGTCGTGTCGCTCTCAGCTTCGACACGGCCGTTCTTGCGGGTTTGTTGTTGGAGTTGTCTGTGTGTATCGTTGATGAGTCGTAACGCCTGTTGCAGCACCTCAATCTCGATTTGGTCCCGAATCGTGGGTTCTACGGCCTCGATATCGTCCAACTTTGCTGCGTACTTATCCGGTATCTCGATTTCGAGTTTCATCTTATCGTCCTCTTTTGGGGTTGTATTTCGCTACGACAGTTCGCTATTAGCTGTTAGATTCATGGACTCACGCGATTTTCCAATCCTGCGACCCGGTTCTGGAGGTCCTGGATGG
>NZ_QPLS01000113.1:0-556 GCF_003665955.1 Halorubrum sp. Atlit-28R | reverse complement strand
CGCCCTCGGCGTTTCCGAAGGCGGCATGCTGCCGGTGGTGCTGACCATGATCAGTAGCTGGTTCCCGGATAAGGAGCGCGGCCGCGCCAACGCCATCGTCATCATGTTCGTGCCGATCGCCGGCATTCTCACCGCCCCGCTGTCGGGTTGGATCATCACCGCCTGGGACTGGCGCATGCTGTTTCTGGTGGAGGGCGCTCTGTCGCTGGTCGTCATGGCGCTGTGGTACTTCACCATCAGCAACCGGCCCCAGGAGGCCAAATGGATCTCGCAGGCGGAAAAAGAGTATCTGGTAAAGACCCTGCACGACGAACAGCTGCTGATCAAAGGAAAAACGGTGCGCAACGCCTCGCTGCGCCGGGTGCTCGGCGACCGGATCATGTGGCAGCCGATCCTGGTGAATTTTTTCTACCAGACCGGTATCTACGGCTACACCCTGTGGCTGCCGACCATTTTGAAAGAGCTGACCCACGGCGATATGGAACAAGTGGGCCTGCTGGCTATCTTGCCCTATATCGGCGCCATCTTCGGCATGCTGATCATCTCCACCCTCTCC
>NZ_QPLS01000112.1:0-558 GCF_003665955.1 Halorubrum sp. Atlit-28R | reverse complement strand
GTCGTCGGAGTGGAAGGCGTTGTTGCCGTCCTCGTCGAACAGCGAGATGTGTGTGTGCATCCCGGAGCCGTTGACCTTGGCAATCGGCTTGGGCATGAAGGTCGCGTGGAGGTCGTGTTCGGCCGCGATGGCGCGGACGACAGACCGGAAGGTCGCGACGTTGTCGGCGGTGGTGAGAGCGTCGTCGTACTCGAAGTTAATCTCGTGCTGGCCTTCTGCGACCTCGTGGTGGCTGGCTTCGATCTCGAAGCCCATCTGTTCGAGGCCGTAAATGATGTCGCGGCGGACGTCGGAGGCGAGGTCCTTCGGCGCGAGGTCGAAGTAGCCGCCGGCGTCGTTAGTGACGGTCGTCGCGCGGCCGTCTTCGTCTTCTTCGAACAGGAAGAACTCCGGTTCGGGAGCGACGTTCACGTCATAGCCGAGTTCCTCGGCGCGCTCGATAGCGCGCTTGAGGACGCCACGCGGGTCGCCGCTGAAGGGCTCGCCGGTGGACGTGTTGAACACGTCACAGATGAGACGGCCGGCGGCGCTGTTTTCCTTCTTCCGCCACGGGAGGAT
>NZ_QPLS01000111.1:0-558 GCF_003665955.1 Halorubrum sp. Atlit-28R | reverse complement strand
TTGTCCTACCCGAGAAAGATTTGAGGGTGATTCCTGGCGTGGTAGAGCACGAAGCCGCTAAAGAGTGCGAGCACCTTGAAAAAGCGCATTATCCAAGACCTTACTATCGTATTCAACTGACGCAAGGAACTGCCGATTCGTTCGACATTGACGTGTTGATACTCAGGGCACAGCCCGCTTTTCGCCGAAATAATGAAAAGTTGATTGCTTCACCTAGTACGTCAAAAGCCGCCTATGAATTTAGAGAATGTACAAGCCTGGAAGGAAGTCATCTATTGGTGTCCTCTGTTACGAGAGGCAGAACGAAACGTATTTGGCACTCGTATTATTATTTTGGATACGACATAGTGCCAACCTGCACCAGCGATGATTTTAAAGCGATGAAGATAATTAACATGTCGCTGAAACCAGTTGCCCAAGGGCGCTGGTGAGCTTTGCGGTAAGCATAGAGAAACCGGGTAAGAGAGGTGAGAAATGAATGATGATGTTCGCGCTGCCGCTGTGCGCTTCTTCGACGAATTCGTGGATGCCTTTCGCACCTTCGATGGCAAGGTGATA
>NZ_QPLS01000110.1:0-559 GCF_003665955.1 Halorubrum sp. Atlit-28R | reverse complement strand
GGACACGACCGGGATGGTGACGGCCCGCGAGCCGGTGGCCGCGCTGGACCTCCCCGCCGTCGACGACCTCGTGTTCGGGGGCCACGACATCCGGTCCCAGCGAATCGAGGAGACCGCCGAGGAGATGGCGGGCCACGGCGGCGTCGTGGCACCAGACACCCTCGACGCGGTCCGCGAGGACCTCCGCGAAATCGACGAGCGCGTCGAACTCGGGACCGCCCGGCGGTGCGGCGAGGCGGTCGAAGGGATGTCCTCGGAGACGACGGGAGAGGACGTGTCGGTTGCCGACATCGTCGAGGAGATACGGGCCGACTACGCCGCCTTCGCGGACTCGCAGGGCGTCGACCGGTTGGTCGTCGTGAACGCCGCGTCGACCGAGCCGCCGATTCCGACGCCCGGCGACTACGACACGCTGGCGGCGTTCGAGACGGCGGTCGAGCGCGACGACCCGAACCTCCCCGCGAGCGGCCTGTACGCCTACGCGGCGCTCCTCGACGGCCACCCGTACGTGAACTTCACCCCCAGTACCGGCTCCTCACTCGGCGGCCTCCGCGAACTC
>NZ_QPLS01000109.1:0-562 GCF_003665955.1 Halorubrum sp. Atlit-28R | reverse complement strand
GGTTTCGTCCAGCAGGCGTTCATGTGATTGCACTGCTTTAACGACGCCTTTGGCCATCACTTCGTTAATTTGATCCTGGTCTTTTTCCGGCAAGTCGCTTAAGCCGAAAAGAATGATCGGAACATTCCGCGCCAAGTCATTTTTCTGGATCGCTTCAATTAACTCGACGGACGACATGTCGAGCATATTGAGATGGAGCACGACGCAGTCATAGCGCTTTTTCTTAAGCGCCGCCAAGGTTTCTTTGCCGGTTACTACGGGTTTTATACGTACGTCGGGGCCACCAATCAAATCGGCGATGCTGTTTCGCTGTGCATCATTGCCATCTGCCAATAGCAGATCTTTGAGGGCGCGTCGCGAGAATTTCACCATTTCAACCAATGAGTTCTGGATTTCCGCCGTGGTCACAGGTTTGACCAGATACTCGAATGCACCGTAGCGGAAGCCACGGGCGCGATCATCTTCGGCAGACAGAATCTGCACAGGAATATGGCGCGTCGCTGGATTGCGTTTGATCCGCTCAAGCACGGTCCATCCATCAATGTCCGGCAAATGCAAATCA
>NZ_QPLS01000108.1:0-565 GCF_003665955.1 Halorubrum sp. Atlit-28R | reverse complement strand
ATTACCGCGCTGGTGGGATTTTTAATCGGCGTCGTGCTGTCATACCTTTCAGCCCAGCAATTGCATACCTTTGGCGCCGATATTTACCTGGTTGATATTCTGGGTATGAGCATCATCCGTGAATTGGGGCCGCTATTGGCGGCAATTCTGGTCGCGGGCCGTTCCGGTTCGTCGATCACGGCGCAACTGGGCGTCATGCGCGTCAATGAAGAACTGGATGCGATGCTGGTCATGGGATTGCCGCACGGCTTCCGCTTGATCATGCCAAAAGTGCTGGCACTCGCCATTTCGATGCCGTTGCTGGTAGTGTGGACCGATGCAATGGCCTTGATGGGCGGGATGGCTGCAGCCAACATCGAACTTGGCATGTCGCCGACGTACTTCATACAGGAATTGCCGGATGCAGTCCCGATTGCCAACTACTGGATTGGGCTTGGCAAAGGCGTGGTCTTCGGCGCGCTGATTGCGCTGGTGGCCTGCCATTTCGGCTTGCGCATCAAACCCAATACAGAAAGTCTGGGACGCGGCACCACAACCTCGGTCGTAACCGCAATTACCATTGTCA
>NZ_QPLS01000107.1:0-566 GCF_003665955.1 Halorubrum sp. Atlit-28R | reverse complement strand
GACGAGTGGGTGTTAGCCGACGCCATCGAGTCCGGCGACCCCGACCACGAGGAGATAACGGGGATGAACTTCCGCGAGATATACGACTACCTCGACGCGGAGTACGGGACGACCGTCACGAAAGACGAGTTCGTCGCGGCGTACCACGAGAACTCAGAGAGTGTCTACGGCGAGCACGTCGTCCTGATGGACGGCGCGGAGGAGCTGTTTTCGGACCTCCGCGCGGCGGGCAAGAAACTCGCAATCGTCTCGTCGGCCCCGCAGGACTGGATTTCGACCGTCCGCGAGCGATTCGACCTCGACGGCAAGCGCGTCGCCGTGCTCGGACTCGCGTTCAAGCCCGGCACCGACGACATCCGGAAATCCCGCGCGATTTTACTCATTCAGGCGCTCCTCGACGCAGGGGCCGACGTCGTCGGCTACGACCCCGTCGCCACCGAGAACATGCGGGAGCGGTTCCCCGACATCGACTACGCCGACTCCGCCGCCGACGCGCTCGCAAACGCCGACGCGGCGCTCGTCGCAACCGACTGGGACGAGTTCGCGGCGCTCGACGACGAGTTCGA
>NZ_QPLS01000106.1:0-566 GCF_003665955.1 Halorubrum sp. Atlit-28R | reverse complement strand
ATATGACGGACAAGTGCTGACCATTACTCACATTCCTGAGCGAGACAGCATTTATTACGCTTACTTCGAGCCGTATACATGGGAGCGGCATCTGCAGCTTCTCGGGCGCGCCGAATCATCCCCTGTCGGGCAGGTAACCGATATCGGCAGCACGGTCGAAGGCCGGGACATGAACGTGGTTATCATCGGAAATCACTCTGCAGCGAAGAAGGTATGGGTGATCGCCCGTCAGCATCCCGGCGAAACTATGGCCGAATGGTTTGTTGAAGGGATGGTCGATGCATTGACTGATCGAGCGAACCCCATCGCAAAATGCTTGCTGGAGCATGCGGTGTTGTATATCGTGCCGAACATGAATCCGGATGGCGCTGTGCGCGGCAACTTGCGCACCAATGCGGCCGGTGCAAACCTGAATCGGGAATGGATGTCGCCATCACTTGAAACCAGTCCCGAGGTCTTTTCAGTGAAAAACAAGATTCACGAGACCGGTTGTGATTTGTTCCTGGATATCCATGGCGATGAAAGTTTGCCTTATGTGTTTGTAGCCGGTAGTGAAATGCTGGAAG
>NZ_QPLS01000105.1:0-570 GCF_003665955.1 Halorubrum sp. Atlit-28R | reverse complement strand
CGTCGTCCAACTGGTCTTCGACCTCGCTGAGCGTCTGTGCGGTCTTCTGCCACGTCGTCACCATGGACTGTTCTGCCCAGCCGGATGCGGGCCGGTCGACCGCGTTTTCGACACTGCTCTTGTGTAGCTCCTCACCGTTGAGCGAGAAGGCGACCGATTTAATCACTGTCGTACCGGCGTCTACGCCGATAATGACTTGCGCCATAATAGACCATTATCATTATCATTCTAATATAGGTTTGGATTGCTGTAGAATTGTGGGCGGGCGGACGCCGCGTTTAGTCTTCTCACGGTCGTACTCGGTGTCGGCACAGCATTCACTATTTCCGAATCGACCGTGGGGGCCGCCGAAACACCTCAACGTAGGGGCTCACGGCGACGAACCCGGACACGGCGGTTCGGAACCACCGGGCGAAAACCAGCGGTTCGAGAGCAACGCGCTTCAGTATGAAGAAACACGCACCAGCTCAGCGGAACCGATGGTGTGCGATCGAATTACAGAGCTATTCGCGTAATCTTTGTCCGCCATCGGGCTCCCGCTCCGACTCGCTCGCACTCGGTAGTATCGCA
>NZ_QPLS01000104.1:0-570 GCF_003665955.1 Halorubrum sp. Atlit-28R | reverse complement strand
ACTCTGCTTCAGATTGGTTAAGGGAACGTTCACGATGCAGCTTAGTCAATAGTCTACCAAAGCAACCCTTGCTACTGCATGGGGTCTTGAGACATCACTAATTGTCACTACTTGTCCGGCCGTTTGACCAGCTTTTAAGACAAATTTTATAGATCTTCAATCATCGACCCCAACACCGGTCGCATTCGCTGTGTGCATGCCGGATGCCCCGACCTTCGTATTATAGAAAAGCAATATGGCGCTGCCCGAAATAAAAACGATGCAAGAAAGCGTTTTGGATTCAATACCGCAAGATGCGATGGATACGTTTGTCGTGATCGATTCTGCCAATACAGTCATGGAGTGGAATTGCCAAGCTCAAAGACTGCTTGGATGGACAAATGAAGAAGCACTCGGGAAACCTCTGGACGATCTGATCATTCCAGCTGCTTCGACGTCGGAAAACAATGGCGCACGCTGGGAACACCACAGTGTTGCAGAACTTCGCCAGAGTAATCGCCAAGTCCAGCTCGCCGTCTTGCACAAAGACGGCGGCGAAGTAGATATCGAATTGAGCGCTGCGCCGGTGGA
>NZ_QPLS01000103.1:0-572 GCF_003665955.1 Halorubrum sp. Atlit-28R | reverse complement strand
CGCCTCGCGCACGTCGATCCCGAGTGCGTCGGCGTAGCGGGCGAACTCGTTTGCCAGCGCGATGTTGACGTCGCGGTAGACGCCGCTGAACACTTTCGTGGCCTCCGCCGTCGTCGCGTCCGGGAGCGTGATCACCTCGTTTTCGGTCACCTCGGGCGCGTCGAGTTGCTCCCGCGTCGGCGGGAACTGGAACAGCGGCGCGGAGAGCACGAAGTCGAAGAAGCGCGACGAACTCGTGAAGAAGTCGACGAACGCCTGCGCGCCCTCGGTGTTCTGGCCGTCGTTGCGGACGAGGTGACCCTCCATGTACGCCCACCACTTGTCCTGCGCCGCCCCGCTCGGCACGGGGAACGGCATCGGACTGTGGTTCTCGACGAGGTCGGGGCGGTTGGCCTGAATCGTGAGGATGGGGAGGCCGCCGACGCTGGCGATGGCCGCGGCGTTCTCCTGTTGGAGCGCGCCGATGGCGTCGCCCCACGCCCACCCCGAGCCGTTCGGCGAGTGCTCGGCCATCGACTGGACCCACTCGAACGTCTCGACGGCCGCCTGTCGGTTGTCGTCGTCGTCGAGTC
>NZ_QPLS01000102.1:0-574 GCF_003665955.1 Halorubrum sp. Atlit-28R | reverse complement strand
CAAGCGCCTGTTCGACAACTTCGTCACCTACGTCAACCGGACGAACGCTGGTTCGGTCGAATCGGCGGCCTGAGCGTTCCGCCAGCCGCGAGCCGTTTTCGAGTCGCATCCGAGCCGCCGTCGAGTCGTGCCCCTCTCGCTGCCGAGCCGCGCCGCCCCGCTTTCGTCACCGACTTTTCGGTCGTCCGTCTTCCCCGAATCTCGACCGAGCGAATCGCTTTTCACCGCGCCGGGCGCAGGGTCTATCATGCTCGATTATCTGGAATTGGAGGGCGACCTGACCGGCGAAGAGAAACTCGTCCGCGACGAAGCACGACGATTCGTCGAAGAGCAGGTGAAACCCGATATCGGCGACCACTTCGAGCAGGGAACGTTCCCGATGGACCTCATTCCGAAGATGGGCGAGCTTGGGTTTTATGCGCCTAACCTCGACGGCTACGGGCTTCCCGGACTCGGCGAACGTGCTTACGGACTCCTGATGCAAGAACTCGAAGCGGGCGACTCGGGGCTTCGTTCGATGGCGAGTGTGCAGGGGTCGCTCGTCATCTACCCGATTCACGCCTTCGGGTCGGAA
>NZ_QPLS01000101.1:0-575 GCF_003665955.1 Halorubrum sp. Atlit-28R | reverse complement strand
AACCACATCCACTGGCCGCGGCTCTGGATGGGGTTCAGGTAGTAGAACAGCCCGGAGATGGGCTGTCCGGCGTCGCTGTACTCGCCGAGGAACGCCGGCATCCCCGCCCACTGCGAGGAGAGGATCTGGCCGAGGAACTGGATGTTCGCCTGCAGCGCGCGAACGAGGATCATCGGCAGGACGGACGCGTAGATGAGCTTCACCGGGAAGCGTCCGCGAGCGCCCTTCACGCGGGCGTGCGATAGCGGGATCTCGACGCGGACGGACTCCGCGTACACGACGATCCCGAAGATGAACACCGTGGTGAAGAGTGCCAGAATGTTCCCGGGGTCGAAGAGGAGGTTCTGGAGCCCCTCGGCCGTGAACGGCGACATCGACACCGGCACGTTGCCGAAGATGACGCCGTACCAGCTCGCGAAGAAGCCGGACGCGCCGAGCGCCGAGAAGCTGAAGAAGCCGCCGACGATCTGCTGGCTCACCGACGCGATGATGAACAGCCCGACGCCGGAGCCGACGCCCCACTTGCTCACGATCTCGTCCATGAACAGGATGAGGATGCCGCCGACGAAGATCTG
>NZ_QPLS01000100.1:0-577 GCF_003665955.1 Halorubrum sp. Atlit-28R | reverse complement strand
GACTTCGAGAAAGGCGAACAGCTCTACGACGCGTTCGGTGGCATCGCCGGCATCCTCCGGTACTCCACCGGCGTCTAAGCGACCTCCTCCTCGGCGTCTTCACGCCACGCGTTCGACGGCACGGAGCGACGGCACTCAGAGAAACGCGTCCAACTGGCGCTGCCGGCGAGCGACGTCGAAGTGGGGGGCCGTCGCCGTCTGCTGGAGCCGGTCGAGCGTGAGGTGCACGTCGGTCCCGGACCGCTCGGCGAACTCGACGCAGTCGACGATACCGGCGCGGTTGAGCGCGAGCGAGTCGAGCATACCGACGAGGAGCGCGACCGCCGCGCCCGCGTCGCCGTCGGGAAGCGCTCCCGCGAGCGGCCGCGACGCACCGTCGCTCGGCGGTGCCTCGGTCGAGTGCAGTCGGAGACAGTCGGCGCACAACCCGACGGTCAGCGCCGCCTCGGGCGCGTGGGATTCGAGCGGTTCCGGCACCGCGAAGACGGCGAGGTCGCCGTCGCAGTCGGGACAAGACATGAGACGCTCTACGCGCCGATAGGATGAAAAACGGTCGGAGACCCGACCGAGAGAGGAG
>NZ_QPLS01000099.1:0-584 GCF_003665955.1 Halorubrum sp. Atlit-28R | reverse complement strand
CCCCCAGTCGCCGGTCACAAACCCGACCAACCAATCAAAATACTGGACGTACCACGCGCGGTTCAACCCGAGTTGCTGCTCAATGGCGGCTATGCTTTCTTCTGTCGCCTGCTTGCCCAAGATCATGACTGCCGCGTTACCCGGCAGCAGTTGCGTGATGGCGAAGATAATCAGGGAGATTAACAGGAGGGTCACCCCGATATACCCCATCCGCTTGACTAGGTATGCGCTAAATGCGGACATGCTACATGAGTTCAACCCTCACATACTATCTTATATCTTTCCCCCTATGAATCTCATAGGCCGTCACCGGACACTGTGAGAAACATATTTGTATGAGACTGTACACAATAAGCGTAAGAATGAGTGTTGTTAGTGAGACTCATACTAGTCAAGACGGCCGTTCAGTGCTTTCCGTCGATGATCTGTCCGTCGAGTATCGAACCGACGACGGGGCGGTTAAGGCGGTTCGCAACGTTTCGCTCCATATCGAACCCGGCGGGACGCTCGGTATCGCCGGCGAAAGTGGGAGCGGCAAGAGTACGCTCGCACTCGCAATACTCCGGTATCTGGAGGGAAACGGC
>NZ_QPLS01000098.1:0-585 GCF_003665955.1 Halorubrum sp. Atlit-28R | reverse complement strand
TCGCGTCGTCGGGGATAGGTCGGTGGAGTCGAATCGGGATATCCGCGAGCTTCGAGAGTGACAGCACGGTCCGACCGCCCTTCTTGTCGAGCTTGAAGCCAGACTGACTGTACGTGAAACTGCGGAACTCCCGTGGTGGCTTCCACGTGAGCTGACCGACGCTGTAGCCGTTCTCCTTGAGCTTGGAGAGGCCTTTGAGGTTGTCGAACAGCCGTTCAACGACGGTCTGGAGAACCTTTGAGTACACGTCCGAGAGGTCGTCCCACCACTTCTTGAGGTCGGGGAGTTCCGACCGAAGCGTGGTCATGGACGGCAGTTCGCCGTGTTCGTCTTGGTACTCGTTGAGGCGGTAGCGCGTGTGGTTGTACAGTTGCCTGCAAATATGGCGGTGGCGGTCCAACTCCTTGCGGTGGGCGTCGGACGGCTTGAGACGATACTTGTAGGCGTAGTACATGGCGCTACTTGCGCTCCTCGATGAGTTCGTCCAACTGCTCTCGGACGAATGATGAGAGGTTGAGGTGTTGGTCCTCAATCCACTCGTCTTGGTCCTCCCGAATGGTGATTGTCTTCCGTTTCACCGTAATG
>NZ_QPLS01000097.1:0-589 GCF_003665955.1 Halorubrum sp. Atlit-28R | reverse complement strand
GACGACGACGACTACGCCGCGGCCGCCCGGCGCGAACTCGCGGAAGAGACTGGCCACGAGGCCGAGGCGGTCGAACCGCTCGTGACCGTCGAGCCGGCCAACGGTATCGCCAACTCGGTCCACCACTACTTCGTCGCGCGCGGGTGCGAGCCGAGCGCCGACCAGAACCTCGACTTCAACGAGAGTATCCGCCCGACGACGGTCGGCTACGACGACCTCGAGCGGGCCGTCCTCGCGGGCGAGGTCCGCGACGCGCGGACGGTCCTCGGCGTGCTCTACTACGAACTCGCCGGCGAGTAGCGCACCCGGTCACTCGCGCGCCCGCGTTCGCCCCTCGAACCCCGTTCCGAGGCGAGAAGGATTTTGACGCCGGCGCTCCAACTGGTCGCCTGTGTCTACTACGACGCGTTTCCCCGACCTCGCTCGGTCCTTCCTCGCAGCTATCGCCCTCGGCGGCGGCGGTCTCGTCGTCGGCACGATACTCGTCTTTATCACGCAGTTCGCGGCGGCGAGCGCGGGCGTCGAACTGACGCCCCTCGCGCTCGTCGTCACGTCGCTCATCCTCTTGCAGGGCATCGCCTTCGGCGGC
>NZ_QPLS01000096.1:0-591 GCF_003665955.1 Halorubrum sp. Atlit-28R | reverse complement strand
CGAACGAGATCCAGAAGAACGTGATTTCCAAAATGATTCTTGGTTTGTAAGGAGCCGTCATGGATTTTAGATTGTCACAAGAGCAGGAACAATTCGCCGACTCGCTGCGCCGCTGGGTGGAGCGGAATTATTCGTTCGAACAGCGCAAAAAAATCGTCGAGTCGGAACAGGGAACCTCCGAAAAAGCATGGCAGGCATTGGCTGAACTTGGCGCAACCGCGCTGGCGGTTCCAGAAGAGCAGGGCGGCCTTAACGGATCTGCCGTCGACATGTTGATCGTCATGAAGGAATTGGGGCGGGGCCTGGTAGTAGAGCCTTTTTTTGCCACAGCCCTAGGTGCTGAATTTTTAAAGCGTACCGGCGGTCACGAAATTCTTGAAAAGGTCGCAACGGGAGAGGCAAAACTCGCCTGCGCCTTGAATGAGCGCGATGCGGCGCATGATCTGTTTGATCTTGCAGTGAGCGCAAAAGCCAGCGGCAACGGCTACTTGCTCAATGGTGAAAAAACCGTCGTCATTCACGGCGCGCAAGCGGATGCCTTGATCGTATCCGCCCGCACAAGTGGCACGCAGCGCGACCATGACGGTATTT
>NZ_QPLS01000095.1:0-592 GCF_003665955.1 Halorubrum sp. Atlit-28R | reverse complement strand
GACCAGCGACGATAGTCGCACTCCGAATACAGAGGGGACGCGACTCCACGTCGTCCATCTGCTCGTCGAAACGTCGGCGACGTCGAAGCCGTCGCGTCGGGCCGTTTCAGTCGTCTTCGTCGGCTGTCGTCTCGGTCTCTAGGTCGGCTGAAACGGGGGACAGACCGTGGGCGAGTGCCTCGCCCGACGCCGTCTCAAAGAGGTGGACGTTCCCCCGGTCTATCACGACTTCGACGTCCGTGTCTTCTCGAATCGTCGAGTCGGGGTCAACACTCATCAGCAGCTGGTCATCGGCTCTCGACTGGTCCATCGATGTACGGCGTTCGCCCAACAACATGTACGCGAATATCTCGTCGCCCATCGGTTCGAGAATATCGACACGCGTGGAGATGAGCGAAGAGGGGTCTTCCACTTCGACGCGCGTTCCGCCGGGATAGATATCTTCGGGACGAATCCCGACAGTCACCTCGTCGCCCACGTCCACAGCCTCGACAGACGCCGGATCGAACGCGAGCGAAAAGTACGCCGTCGAAAGCGAGTTTTCTGTGACCGTCGCCTCGGCGAAGTTCATCGACGGCGAGCCGATGAAGCC
>NZ_QPLS01000094.1:0-593 GCF_003665955.1 Halorubrum sp. Atlit-28R | reverse complement strand
GGCTCGGGTACGATCCGGCAACGTCGGCGACTATCTTCATTACGACCGCAACTGACGTCCTCGGATTCTTCATATTCCTCGGACTGGCGCAGGTCGTACTCCTCTGAACTGACTCTTAGGGATACTAGTCCGTACCGGTGGTCTAGCACATCGCGAGCTGATTCGCTATCGATGTATCAGTCCCAGTAGCCGGCTTCGAACATCATCGGCGGAGTCGTACGTTTGGTTATCAGTTGGGGCAAGCACTTTTTCAAGGGATTCTGTACCGCCTTGTGTTTCGATCTCGTAGTCTCCGTAGGCCTCAACCAGTTCATCGGTCGTGGTCGGGTAGTTCTGGGTTGCGAGTGCATCATCGAGGTCACCAAGCCGCCACCGGGGTCGCCGCTCATCGCTCTGTCTTCGTGGGCGCGGTCACGGACCTCCTCTCGCTTCCGCTCTGGCTGTTGCGGCTGTTCGTTGTCTTCGTCCTCGTCTTGGCCTCGTTTGTCGTCTGGCATCCCTACGAGTAGGCGCCCGATTCGGATAAATTGCTCTTTGAGGACGTTGCATTAGCACCTGAATGTAGGTAAACCTCGCCAACTGTCAATGCGGAG
>NZ_QPLS01000093.1:0-598 GCF_003665955.1 Halorubrum sp. Atlit-28R | reverse complement strand
AGTGCGTTTTGCAGACGTTGCATTTGCCACCGCAACTTCCTCGATAGTTCTCGTCTACATTTAATCAAAGTGCATGAGTTGCCGGTCTTGAGTCCGCATCCACAGGCTTACACAGCACACATGTCCGGTCGCATCCCTCTCTTGTCTGCATCATTGAAGGCATCAATGATGATTTTTATCCGCTTGCCGGTACTAACCTGACCCGGGTAATTTCCGATGGCGCGCCAAACCGCTTCGGCGGCCCCCAGTAACCGGTGCCGCGACTGGTGTATACCCAAAGCTGGCGCAAGCGATGCAGTCCTGCCGTATAAGGTTGTTGCATCGGCACAAAGAAATTCCAGGGAAAGAATTGCCCGCCATGGGTATGTCCCGACAACTGCAGATCGAATCCGGCGTCAGCCGCTGCGATGGCGGAGCGCGGCTGATGGGCAAGCAGTATTTTTACCGCGACATGGCGTGGTGCGCCAGCGAGCGCCGCATGTGGATCGCTTCGATGCGAAGGGTCGAAAAAATGCGCCGTGTAATCATTGACGCCGGCCACCAGTAACGACTCGCCTTGATGCATCAATACCACGTGCTGGTTCATCAGTACCGTCAA
>NZ_QPLS01000092.1:0-602 GCF_003665955.1 Halorubrum sp. Atlit-28R | reverse complement strand
TCCGAGAATCACGACCTCGCTCTCGTGGACGAACGACTCCTCGGCCTGCCACTGGTGACAGTCGAGGGCGTACGCGTCGTTGACGGCCTCGATGTCGCGGACTTCGGTCATCGCAAACAGCCCCACGTCGGGGTCGCGGCCGCCGACGGAGCGCCGGTAGAGCAGGTCGTAAATCTCGGCGCTCGTCTCCGGGTCGATGCCCTTGTACAGCAGGTCCTGATTCGGGATGAGGTCGTCTTTCACCGCCTGCGGCAGGTCGTAGACGTACCGCTCGTACTCGGGGGTGAAGTGCTGGAGGCCGAGCTTCGAGTACTCCATGGGGAAAAACCCGTCAGAGCGAGTCAGCCAATCGAGCCGGTAGCCGTGGTCGGGCTGGCGCTCCAGGAGGTCCTGAAACACCTCGGCGGCACTCTGCCCGGACCCGACGACGGTGACCGTGTCCGCCTCCCCGACGCGCTCGCGGGAACCACGATACCGCGCCGTGTGGAACACGTCTTCGGTCGGGTGTCCACGGAGGTGTTTGGGGACGTGCGGCCGGGAGCCGATGCCGAGCGCGAGGTTCTCGGCGCGGTACTCGAAGCGGTCGCCGGTGTCCGGATTCC
>NZ_QPLS01000091.1:0-603 GCF_003665955.1 Halorubrum sp. Atlit-28R | reverse complement strand
CTGAGACCGTCTGTCCTTATCGCTTTGAACAAGTTAAGTCTGAATTACCGACAGTCGATGGGAATAAAGAATTCCGTGTGTTCCTACGAGAGACACGGTTTCTCCCGTAGAATGTGGTTCTTTTGCTCAGACTGCGGCCGATTCAAGGGCCTCGGAGAGTGTAGTGAATGCAGTCAGATTGAATCACTCTGCCTGCACGCACCGTACATGTCCTGTCCACATTGCAACACGCCTAATCCGGCGATTCGTTCTGAATGCGAGGAATGTGGGAAGTCTCTTAACGAGTAATGGACTGTAGCCTCCCACCCACTGAAATCACCTTCTTTATTATACTTGTCACCTCTATGGCTGTTGAAACAACCCTACTACTTTATAAAGACAAGTCAAAGTTCTTAGGAGGATTTGAAGAGGGCGAAGCCCGAGTTAAGAAAGAGGTGGAGCGCTACGCATCAAAGTCGCTCAACCTTGCTTCAATCACGTTTGCAGCGATAGCTTTAGTTCTCGGCTTAGATACACCACCACAGGGGGCTCTACTCATGTTTTCATACGGATTCGTACTGTTAGTTATATCGTTCAAGGTAGAGGTTTTTGGCGCTGTCCGAC
>NZ_QPLS01000090.1:0-608 GCF_003665955.1 Halorubrum sp. Atlit-28R | reverse complement strand
CTTTGACTTATCCAAGGCAACTGTCACTTTCCGCATGGCGATGGCGGATGCGACCGCGGCCTTATGGTTACCTGCCTTGGTGCGCGAAGTGGAAAAAGAAGCGCCCGGCATCGATGTGCGGATGGTGCCATTGACCACCCGCGAACCGCGGCCGATGCTGCTGCATGGAGATATTGATCTGGCGATCGGTTTTTTTCCTGGCGTTGTGACACAACTAGCCGGAGGACCGGATACGCCGATTCGGCATGAGTTACTGTATTCCGGAAAATATGTTTGCGTCATGCGCAAAGATCATCCATTGGCAAAAACTACACTCACCCTGGACTCTTACTGTGCGGCGAACCATTTGCTGGTGAGTTTTTCCGGCCGCGCCCGTGGCTTGGTAGATGAAGCGTTGGCACAGCTTGGCCGAAAACGCCGGATCTTGTTGACGGTGAATCAGTTCTTTACCGGCGGCAGGGTAGTGGCTAATTCAGACTTGCTCACAGTGTTACCGCGCCACTTGATTGCCTCGACCGGAATGACCGGCGCCTTGATCGCGAAAGATTTGCCATTTCAAATACCGGATATCCACATCGACATGTTGTGGCATGAACGTGATGCGCGCA
>NZ_QPLS01000089.1:0-623 GCF_003665955.1 Halorubrum sp. Atlit-28R | reverse complement strand
GAGCAGTTATAGAGCGGTATAAGAGACCACCAGTAACCTTACTGATTACCGTCTAATCTGAGGTAGATATTCTCGTAGGGCTACTTCTCGATATACTCCCAGTTCAGGGTCTCGGGGTCCACACGCACCACGCCTACCGTCGTCGTTTCGTCGATCCCTCTGACATCGATCTGATCCCGAACATGCGACTCCACGGAGATTGCTTCAAGTCGCCACTCCTGCGTATCCAGCTCTAGGGGAATATTGTCCTCAGACACGACGTTCACCGATCGAAGTGTTCCGTACTTCTCTGGCGTGACCTCCACTTCGACCGGGATTTCGACGAGGTCACCGCTCATACGTCCACTTCACCGCCCCGCGACATGAAATTTGCTCAGGGAGATCCGGCTCCGTGACGGGCCTCTTTCGGACAAGTTGCCTCTCAAACGGTTCTCCCAGTACCAACGATTAAATACGGTTGAGCGGCACTCTCCGATAGATGAGTCAGCAAGACCTGACCTACGTCGATCTGTTCGCGGGAGCGGGCGGACTCTCCGCCGGCCTCGAACGCGCTGGCTTCGAGCTCGTCCACGCCGTCGAGGTCGACGACGACGCCCGCGCCTCGTTCGCGAACAATCGCGAGG
>NZ_QPLS01000088.1:0-624 GCF_003665955.1 Halorubrum sp. Atlit-28R | reverse complement strand
TCCGCGTGGGTGCGGGCGTCGTCCACGAGTCGGACCCCCAACGCGAGTACGACAAGACGCTGGCGAAGGCTCGGGCGCTCATCACCGCCATCGACGAGGCGCTGGGCGAGCGCGCGAACATGACCGTGGGGACGGAGCGATGACGCGCATCCTCGTCGTCGACAACTACGACTCGTTCGCCTACAACCTCGTGCAGTACGTCGGCGAGGCGGTCTCCGAGGCGCGGGGTGGTGACGAGAGCGCGGATGGGAGCAGTTCGGACGGCTCAGACGACGTGCTCGTCTATCGCAACGACGCGCTCTCGACCGACGACGTGCGCGACATCGACCCGGACGGCATCGTCGTCTCGCCCGGACCCGGCACCCCCGCGGAGGCCGGCGTCTCGGTGTCGGTCTTCCGCGACCTCGACTACCCGACGCTCGGCGTCTGGTTCGGCCACCAGTCGCTGTGTGCCGCCCTCGGGAGTCGCGTCGGCCACGCGCCCCACGTCGTCCACGGGAAGCCCTCGCTCGTCGAACACGACGGCGCGGGCGTCTTCTCGGGGCTGCCCGACCGAATCGAAGTCGGCCGCTACCACTCGCTCGCGGTCGAACACGACGACGTGCCCCCCGAGTTAGCGGTGAC
>NZ_QPLS01000087.1:0-626 GCF_003665955.1 Halorubrum sp. Atlit-28R | reverse complement strand
CGTCGCTGAATGCGCGTCGGGTGAGCGTACGTGTAGAAAGATTGCTTTAACCGCGTACTGGGTGATGGAAAGACGTTCGTGTCCTTCATGTATAGCGCTTCTACCTGCTGCTCGGCACCCTTGATAGTCGCCGTCGCGGCGACTATTTTTGTGTGCCACGTGTCGTCTGAAAACGCACGGTTCAGATGCTGAATAAGCGTTTCGTAGTGAGAGTCAAATGAACCAAATTCTTCGCGGAGGAGGTGTAACTCGTCTTGAATAAGAAGGCTAGGTGGGTCGACGGGGTCAACCTCTTCCCAATCGTCCTCATCGCACTGGCCAGCCTCGTTTAGAATGCCGGTGTCAGCAATACATCGATTCTCACCAGAGTACCCGTGTTTGGCGCATTTAAGAGACGTTCGTCCGAAGAGAACGGCCCGCATACGGCGTTGCATACCGACGATGGAGATCTTGTCGATGGTCGAGACAACGAACGTCGGCGTGTAGCGGTAAATCTCTCTGTCAGTAACGTATACTGGAAGCGGGGCTGGCTCTCCGCCGTTTCGTTTGACTTCATCACATTCCGGATTCTCACACTGGTGTATGATGCGACCCTGTTCGAGGTCCCCATCTATAGACACCTCCTT
>NZ_QPLS01000086.1:0-626 GCF_003665955.1 Halorubrum sp. Atlit-28R | reverse complement strand
GTCGGAGCGGTCAACTTTCGACTGAGGGCAGGTACTCCTTTGACCTGAGATATTCTGCTCAATGGTCGTGTCAGACACGTTTCTCTACAGTTACGTATCGAATCAAACACCCGAGACTGCGTCGGGGTCGATGTCCGCCGGTGGGTGCGTACTGGGGCCACTATTCGGGCCCATACGTTCTATCCGAATACGTGGGACCTAGTGAGGGTCCTATTTGTTGAAAATATATTTTTCTTTATGAGAATTCCCACACTCGCTCCTATAGAATCCACTGTAAGACAAGCCACATCAGACAACCGGCCTGGGACCGCCGTACGCCCCACGTGGCCGAGGTCTTACTTGTCGGCAGCGCGGTCGTCAAGCGGATCGGGCACGGAGAGGTCCTCAACGTCGGCGTTGATCTCCTCCGCAGAGAGGTCCGACCTTTCAGCGAGGAATTCACTCACGCGATCGCCAAGGCCCCCGACGGCGTCCTCGAACGACTTGAGTTCGGCGTCACTCATAGACACCTTCCGCCGGATCCTGATTCGGATCGTGCCATTTCTCGAACCTCCGGAGCAGCGTGTCGGCATGCTACTCGATGTACGCGATATCGTAGTGCGGGGCTCGTGTTAAACTAGGTAGGA
>NZ_QPLS01000085.1:0-629 GCF_003665955.1 Halorubrum sp. Atlit-28R | reverse complement strand
CCCAGAATCGGAGTTGACGGGCGAGATCTCCATCGTCCAGAACACGGACATCCGTATCTTCGAGTGTCTTGCGAGCCTCCGGTCCCACTTCGGTACAGATTGCGATGGCGATCTCGGTAGTGTTCTGTGCGACCTTCATCATCGTGCCGAGCTCGGTACTGACGTTCGACTCATCGATGACGCGGTCCTTGGCTTCGACCGAGATCATGAGGTCAGGACCGTGGTACCCGTCGATATCGCCGTACCGCTGCTGGCGCGAGGAGCCGGTTCGAACCTTGCTCGCGCGGAGGGACAGGTGCGGCCACTCCGCCTTGACATACCCATAACAGAGGGCCTGGTACGCCGATCCGCCCTGCTCGCTGGGAGCTTTACGCGTGTAGTCTCGGAGCACCTTCAAGAACGGCTCTTCGAACGGTGGGTCGCGTCGTTCGTACTCGCTCGATTCCAGCCGCTCCAGCCCGAGGTCGAAGAGCTCCTGTGCGGCGGCGACGCGACCGTCGCGGGATAGCCGGAACGCGAGTTCGAGCATGTCGTCGTACCGTTCCCACTCTCCGGTGTGGTGTCCCGGTGAGCTTGGGAAGTTCGTTCGATTCAGATCCTCCCGGAAGAGTTCGATCAGTTCGTTGTGG
>NZ_QPLS01000084.1:0-632 GCF_003665955.1 Halorubrum sp. Atlit-28R | reverse complement strand
GTAATTGATCTCGCCCATATCCGGCTCATGGCGTCCCGGCACACCGGCAATCTGGATATGCCCGATGTGCGGCAGATAGCGTTGCAGCTTCGTAGCAATATCTCCCTCGACGATTTGCACATGATAAAAGTCCATTTGCACTTGCAGGCTGGCTGCGCCGACTTCTTCACGAATCGCATGCGCCTCGGCCTGGGTATTTAACAAATAACCTGGCATGTCACGGGGATTGATCGGTTCGATCAGCAAGGTAATGCCGCGCTTGGCTGTTTCCGCGGCAGCGTACTTCAAGTTGTCGATATAAGTTTCGCGGCACGGTGCGCGCTCGATTCCATCGGGTACCAAGCCGGCCATCGCATGCAGCCGTCGTGTACCGAGGACTTTGGCATAAGCTAATGCCTTGGCGACACCGTCGCGAAACTCCGCTTTGCGATCCGGCAAGCAGGCCAACCCGCGCTCGCCGGCGGCAAAATCGCCCGGCGGCATATTGAACAATATGTTTTCCAAGCCGTGCATCTTCAATTGTTGTGCCAATTGCGGCGCGTCGTAGTCATACGGAAATAAAAACTCGACTGCCTTGAATCCGGCTTGCGCAGCGGCCTCAAAGCGCTCCATGAAAGGCACTTCATTGAACA
>NZ_QPLS01000083.1:0-632 GCF_003665955.1 Halorubrum sp. Atlit-28R | reverse complement strand
CTCCAGGAGCGCTTCGGGCTGACGTATCTGTTCATCGCGCACGACCTCTCCGTCGTCCGGCACATCTCCGACCGCGTGGCCGTGATGTACCTCGGTGAAATCGTCGAGGTCGCGGCGACCGACGAGCTGTTCGACGACCCGAGACACCCCTACACGCAGGCGTTGCTGTCGGCGATTCCGGAGCCCGACCCGGCCGCCGAGACCGACGACCGCATCATCCTCGAAGGCGACGTGCCGAGTCCCATCAATCCGCCGTCGGGCTGTCACTTCCGGACGCGGTGTCCGCAGGTCATCCCCCCGGCCGACCTCGACATCGAGCAGGCGGCCTACCGCGAGGTGATGGACCTCCGCCAGCGCGTCGAACGCGAGGCGCTGGACGTCGAGACCGCCCGCGACGCCGCACTCGATGCGGGCGACCCGAGCGCCGAAGCAGCGGTGAGCGCCGACGGCGGCACCGCCGACGCCGTCGTGGACGAACTCCGCGAGTCGCACTTGTCGCACTCGCTGTCGCCGGAACTCCGGGGCGTCGTCGACCGCGCGCTCGAACGCGTCGTCGCCGACGACTGGGACGAAGCGGGCGAAATCCTCGGCGAGCGGTTCGAGAGCGTCTGCGAGCGCGACGCGCCCGAACT
>NZ_QPLS01000082.1:0-639 GCF_003665955.1 Halorubrum sp. Atlit-28R | reverse complement strand
CGACCGACTCGACCTCGAACCCGCGGAGACCCTCGGTGACTACGACGAAGCGCTCGTCCGCGAGGTGTTCGACGTGGGCGAGACGGAGTTGCGCGTCGCCGACGGCGACCTCCCCGCACTGGTCAAAGAACGAGTCGCGCTGCTCGCGGTCGAACGCTAAGCGGTTTTCACGACCCGTATCGCCCGTATTCGGACGGTCTGAGAATCCGTCAGCAACAACTCCACTCGAAACACACCCCTTGGGTTTCTGAAACCTACCCCTTCGTTTCAACTGGAGAACAGGGGACAGCGTCGCCCCGAAGAGTGTAGAGAACGAAGAATAGTTCCACCAGGATTCGAACTTCCGGAAGCTACCTTCCGACGTTCGAACCGCGCGAACCAGTATAGTTCCACCAGGATTCGAACCTGGGTCGTTGCCCCCAGAAGGCAACAGGATTGGCCACTACCCCATGGAACTTCGCATCACTTCGTAATTCGTGGGCATTTGTAAACGTTGCGTGTCGGCCCTCGCGTGCAAACTAGTGACATACAACAGAACAGACGTGCATAAACCACCAACTATTTGCCCCTGTTCTATCCACTGTCGTGTATGTACGTCGGACGATTCGTCGTCGTCGGTCCCGGAATCGGTGCCTATCG
>NZ_QPLS01000081.1:0-639 GCF_003665955.1 Halorubrum sp. Atlit-28R | reverse complement strand
GAGCACGAAGGTGTAGAGCCGCGCCAGTCGTGGCTCTTCCAGCAGCTGTGCAACTGACAGCAGGCCGTTGACGGCGCGTTCGGGGTCTCCAGGTGCCTTCGACATACAATTCATAATTCATGTACTAGATAATAGTGTTTGGGATTGCCGAATCGGACGTGATACTTCGGACACCCTGTGCCGAGCGATTCGTGAGTCCTCTGTACTGACCGATCTGGCCTGCTAGTCTTTCGAGGAGCTTCTGTTTGGGATCTGCGTGTTCTTTTCAGCATACGCTAAATTACCACCTCAGAGTAGCGCAAAACGCGAGATTTAGATACGTTGATTAGCTACAACTCGTGATAGCTGATGATCGAGATTTCTGATTCGCTTCGTTCTGTGTTTAGTGCTCAAATCGAAGAACGTGACGGCTCATATATCGTGGATGTCCCCGCGAGTGAAATTGAACACGACGCGCTTGCTGCCGACGAAACGTATCGCGTCGCGATCTTGAAATCAGAATCCTCGACAAGCCAGAAGACCCAGGAAGAGCAACGACAATCGGCCGCACAAGAACCAACTCCGACGTCGGACGGTCCTCCCATAGATGAAGGTGAAGTCCGCGACGTGACGATCGAGACGACTGGTGATCAAGGTGAC
>NZ_QPLS01000080.1:0-646 GCF_003665955.1 Halorubrum sp. Atlit-28R | reverse complement strand
TCGTCGTCCCTCTCGGGTTGACCGCCACGAAGTGCGTCCCCTCTCGCTTGCACTTGTACTCGAGCATCCGAAGGAACGTTCGCCACGCGGCAGACGCCGTAGTGCGGCTGTTCGACGGCGATTCGAGCATCCCCTTCACGTTCAGGTCTTCGACCGCCACGAGGTCATACTCCCGAGCGTAGTACGCAGAGAGCTTGTGGAGGAAGTCGCGGCGCTTCCGTCGGAGGTGGGCGTGACACTCCACGACCCGCCGCCGTTGCTTCTCGTAGTTGTTCGACCCGTGTTCTTTCCGCGAGAGTTTCTGTTGCTCGCGTTCCAATCGCTCGCGTTCGTCCGAGAGGTCGAGTGATTCGACGGCGTGACCGTCCGTGTCGTGGGCATACTTGAGAATCCCAACGTCGATACCGACGCACGTCTCGGGATTCTCAGGCGGTTCGGGCGGTTCACGGTCCATTTCGACGCCGAAGGTGGCGAACCACTCGCCCGTCGGCTCTTTCTTGAGCGTGACTTGCTTGAGTTTCGCGTCGTCGGGGATAGGTCGGTGGAGTCGAATCGGGATATCCGCGAGCTTCGAGAGTGACAGCACGGTCTGACCGCCCTTCTTGTCGAGCTTGAAGCCAGACTGACTGTACGTGAAACTGCGGAA
>NZ_QPLS01000079.1:0-647 GCF_003665955.1 Halorubrum sp. Atlit-28R | reverse complement strand
CTCCTCGGCCGGCACGGCGACGAACTCGACCGCGCCGTCGAGGTCGTCCACGACGCCGCTTCCGACGAGGCCAAAGGCGGTCCCCACGAGGTTTGCGAGTTGGGCGTTGTGGCCGCAGGCGTGGACCGCGCCGGTCTCGGGGTCCGCCATCGGGTGGTCCGGGTTGACGAGCGCGTCGAGTTCGCCGAGGACGGCCGCGACGAAGTCGCCCGACCCCGCTCGGGCGCGAGCGCCGGTAATCGCCAGCTCCGTCTCCACGTCGAGGTCGAGGTCTTCGAACAGCGAGACGACCTTCTCGGTCGTCTTCACCTCCTTGTAGCCGAGTTCCGGTTCGGCCTGCACGTCCTTCGCGAAGTCGATAATCTCGTCCGCGCGGTCGTCAATAGCGTCGCAGACGCGGGCTTTGAGGGCCGCGACGCGGTCGTCGGTCATCGCGTCTCACCCCGGCGCGGACGGCGGGCGGTCGTGAGGCGCGACATCAGATAATCCCCTGTGCGGACAGCACGGCCTGCGAGATGAGCGCCGAGCCGAAGAACGTGCCGAAGAAGACGAACACGGCCACGAGGACGAGCTTCCAGCTGACCTCCTTCATCTTCCCGGTCTGGAGGCCGATAGAGAGGCCCGCGTAGGCGAGAATCGGCGTCGTC
>NZ_QPLS01000078.1:0-656 GCF_003665955.1 Halorubrum sp. Atlit-28R | reverse complement strand
TGAGGACGGAACGACCGCCTCCGGGTTTCGACTCCCACTCCCACTCGTCTTCGATTCGGACGCGGCCGTCGACCCACTCTTCGGCGATTCCAACCAAGTGACCCGTCGAAGTCTCGTGGTCCTCGTTGAGCTGTACGTACCGTATGTTCAGGATGCGTCCGTCGAACGTGCCGGTCAGGAATCCTTCGATGATTGTTCCTCCAGCGTAGTGAGCGGTGACGACGTTGCCGTCCTGTTCAAAACGAAACCGGGTGTCACCGCCGACTTCCCCACCGTCGTTTTCGACGCCTACGAGTGTTCGGCCGTCGAGGGATAGCGTCTGGGCCATGCTTGGACCTAGCACGGTACTGAGTTACGTGTTTCTACGACGACCGAAGGTACCCGATGGGAGTCTGTCGGAGTTCCGCTCCCGGACGGTTATTAGTCCGGGCCGTCCAATCGACACACGAATGACTGAGATTCACCCCGGTCAGCGCGTCGCCATTGTGGCTGACGCGCAGAACCTTTACCATACGGCCCAGAGCCTTTATTCGAGAAATATCGACTATTCGTCGCTGTTGAAGAAAGGAACCGCAGGGCGGGACTTAACCCGGGCTATCGCCTACGTCATCCGCGCGGATTCGCCGGACGAAGACCGTTTTTTCGATGCACTCGTC
>NZ_QPLS01000077.1:0-657 GCF_003665955.1 Halorubrum sp. Atlit-28R | reverse complement strand
CGCATTGGCGCAACGCAACGGTTTCGCGTGACGCCCATTCTTTGTGATGAAAGACCTCAACCGACTAGGCCGGTTCGAGCCACGGGAATAGATTTTCATCGAAGATGGAGCTGACTTGTCGTGGTTGGCTTGGGAGGTTGGCACTACGCTTAGCCGCCCAAGCGCGCAGCGCCTTGGAAGGCCTGAGGAATTGGTGCTGCAAAAGCAAAACCCCTCAGTATGGCTACTGAGGGGTTTTTAATAACAGCCTGACGATGACCTACTTTCACACTGGTTGCAGCACTATCATCGGCGCAAAGTCGTTTCACGGTCCTGTTCGGGATGGGAAGGGGTGGTACCAACTTGCTATGGTCATCAGGCATGACTTGTAAAGTCGCTTGCCAAGTCGTTAGTACTGACTCAAGCAAACAACCCAATCTGGAAAGAAGTAGTGGTATTACTGAATTTATTCTTACTTATGTGGCGGTTGTGATGCCCAATCACGTCTGGCATTCACTTCATTACTCATCACTTATAACCAACCAAGGTTATAGGGACAAGCCGCACGGGCAATTAGTACTGGTTAGCTTAATGCATTACTGCACTTCCACACCCAGCCTATCAACGTCCTGGTCTCGAACGACCCTTTAGGGAGATCAAGTCTCCGGGAAGTCTCAT
>NZ_QPLS01000076.1:0-667 GCF_003665955.1 Halorubrum sp. Atlit-28R | reverse complement strand
AACAACTTCGAGTTCGGGCTTCTGGTGGAGGGCGACAGCGTCGGCCGGGTTGCGTCCGTCTTCGACGACGTGTTCGAACACGCCACCTCCGTCGACCTCCCATTCCTTCCAGAATCGTAAAGACCGATACGCATACCGATAGACCAACCGGACTCATCTACGTCGACGCGAACAGGGCGACGGAACCGAGCCACACGGAGGCCGATCCACCCACTCTTATCGACAGTTCGGGCGCTGGATATGCCTGATAGGACGGAGTTGACGGCGGTCAATCCGTTCAGCGGGGGTAGCAGTGGCTCGCTTGGACTGGCCGAGATAGAAGGCGACTGACGAATCCGCCGATCGCGTTGTTCGCTCGGAACTGCTCGTGAAACCGTCCGTACCCCTCTTCGAGGTGCCACTCGTTCACCTCGTGCCAGTATTCGTAGAAGCTCTCGATGGCACTGACGACCTGCGAAACTTCGAGTCCGTAAGGCAGCTCCGCGTCGCGGTTGACGAACCGCTCTCAAACCTCTGGCCGCTTCATGTTTCGTCGAGCCCCAGCTGTACGTCGGAGTCAGCGAGGTGGTCGAGGACGCGGTTGTCCGGGTCAATACTCGAAACGAATCGCAGGAGTCGCTGAACGCCGTCGGGGTTCTCCTCGATGTTCGCGAAGAAGTGGACCATC
>NZ_QPLS01000075.1:0-667 GCF_003665955.1 Halorubrum sp. Atlit-28R | reverse complement strand
TCTTCGAGTTAGACCCGATTGAGACGCCCGGTGTGATCGCCGGGATCGGCGACCTCCCCGAAGTCAGCCCCGGCGAGGAGAAGACCGAGTACGACGCCGAGCCGGCGACGGTTATCCAGGACGACCTCCGCGACGACAACACGGAGCTCACCCATCATCAGGCGGCGAACCACACCGAGGACATGGTAGAAATGATATCGCACATCTCCGACGGCGGGAACCGGACCGAGATCCCAGACGAACTCCAGCCGTCGTCGGGCTACCACAACTCCTACTCCCGACTCGACTCGCAGGAGCCGGCCGTCGCGATCACGTCGAATATGTCTAAGCCCTCCAGCGCTCGGTGTATCCACCCGTTCCAGCACCGCGGGCTCACGCCGCGCGAGGGTGCGCGGCTACAGACGTTCCCCGACTGGTACCGCTTCGACGGCGGGCTCGTCTCGGTCCGGAAACAGATCGGGAACGCGGTGCCGCCGTACCTCGCGGAGTCCGTCGGCTACTACCTCAAGCAGAGTGTCTACAGCCAGACGCTGACCGAAGACGAGCGGGAGCGTATCTACAAGCTTCGGTGCGGTGGAATGGATCTCGGCGATTTTGAGGAGGAGAGGTCGGATATCGGCGGCCACGCGCAGCAGGTCACGCTCGACTTCGCTGATTAGAGGGAACG
>NZ_QPLS01000074.1:0-670 GCF_003665955.1 Halorubrum sp. Atlit-28R | reverse complement strand
TGGAGCGGAAGTAGTGAATACATAGTACTGACAAATCACTCTGTAGAGTCAGCCCCGTCCAGCGTTGAAGCGTCGAGTTCTCCCGCGAGATACTGACTTCCCTGTTCGGTGATCTCATAATATCCACGTTTTACCCGAGTGACAAGCCCGTACTCAACGAGGACAGCTAGTCGCCGGTTGACCCCGCTTCGTGATTTATCGATATTGATCGCAATTACCGCTGGCGAGAGAATCATCCCAGAAGTTTCTAGCGCCTCAAGGATCCGTTCATCGAGTGGCAGTTGCATCCACGGTGCTGATTGGCGCACGTCTTAGGCTCCTACACGGCTCTGATAGCCCCGGTAATATATTAGCCAAGGATAACGAATTGAATACAATAAGGTCACTAAATAATGCTATTAGGCGGGGTATTTGTGCTGTTGGAACTAATACAGTACATTAAAGTCACTAATTCATGCTATTTTAAGTTGGTTGAGAACAATGAACACACCATAGCGGACTACTCAGTTCCAATCGTCCGCTTGATGCTATGAGCACGCGTCCTGAATCCCGGCCGCACGTCCAGACAGTAATCGAAGCCATCCATACAGATGCCTTCGATAGCTGGTATCGAGATCAGAAGATCAAACAGCACATGCGTGATGGGCAACCGTGGCGGCACACTCCGGCT
>NZ_QPLS01000073.1:0-677 GCF_003665955.1 Halorubrum sp. Atlit-28R | reverse complement strand
AGGCTCTCGGACGTGCCCGTGTTGACCGTCAGGGAGTGAGGCGAGAGCGAAGCGAGGCCGACTCAGACCAGCGCCCTGAGCCCGTCGCGGAGCGCCCGCCGACCGTAGACCGCGAGGCCGACGGCCCCGGCCGCGCCCAACAGGAGCGGAATCACGTCGAAGCCGTCGACCGCCAACCGGCGCGCGCCCCAGACGAGGAACGCCGCGGCCTGCGCGACGTAGAACGCGAGGGTTCCGTTGAACGGGACGAACCCGCCGGCGAGGAAGACCACACAGAGGAGCGCGATGCCGACCACGTCGGCGCTCATCGGCGGGAGCCAGCCGAACGCGACCGCGGCGACGGCGAACGCGCAGAAGACGACGCCGACGGCCAGCCGGAACGGTGCGATTTCGGCGAACAGCGATTTATCCGGCGGAACGACGTTTGAACCGCCGTCCGTGGGCGTCGTCGATGTCGGTGACACGGTCGTAGTTCGCACAGTACTGTCAAAAAATTATTCTCTCTCGGGCTCACTCACGAGGATGCGACTGCCGCCGCAGCCCCCGTCGTGCGACCGAAGCGATGCCGCGAGGCCCCCAATTTAATACTATATGTAGTAAACGTCGAGACAACGATGGTCGCACTCGACGTACACGAGGACATGCAACGACTCGCCGACAGCGGCGTCGTCGCGGTG
>NZ_QPLS01000072.1:0-678 GCF_003665955.1 Halorubrum sp. Atlit-28R | reverse complement strand
CTGTGCCGCGGTTCTTGACACGTAGAGACATATTTGTTTGCCAACTATATAAAGAATCCTTCAGCCGAGTGGAAGTGGTCACTGCTCTCGTTCAGTATAGGTAATGTACGAATCGCTCAGTACAGGGGAGTCACGAATCGATCTATCGAGAAACGGTCTTAACGAGATGCTGATCAATTTCCCATTCGATAGCTAGACTCAAGAAAATGAGAGACACGCCAATCCAATTGAGAGGCGGTTGTTGAGTGAGTGCAAGCAGTATCCCAACTCCGAACAGAACAAGCTGTGTCCACCTTCGGGTTTCTCTGAACCGGTAATGAGAGACGAGTAATGTTACGAGCAGAGTACTACTGATCAGGCCGACTATGAGAGACTTTGGGACAGTTACACCACCGACCGACAGTGTCGGGAACTGAATGGTAATTGCGGCTCCGAATGTAGTGAGTAGTACGAGGAGGACGAATCCGAAAACGGTGGACTTACTCAGAGACACAGATTGGTACTAATAGAATACACAACAATTTAGCTACTTGGTTGAGTTGTACTCTCATTTCCAAAACGGACCTCTGTTGAAATCCTCGGAATCCGATACATCTCAAACCGATTGCGGTCAATACAGGTGATTCACACACTGACACTCAGTTCGGATTTGCCTGTATTGTGTCAGGAGCCCTGTGC
>NZ_QPLS01000071.1:0-682 GCF_003665955.1 Halorubrum sp. Atlit-28R | reverse complement strand
CGATCTATGCCCGCGTCTCGACATCGGATCAGGACGTATCTCGGCAGCTTGACGAGGCGCACGAGCATTTGGAACGTCTCGGTGTGGGAGACATCGAGGAGTATCCAGAGATCGTCTCCGGCGCTGCCGACACCGACACTCGTGAGGTCTACAACCAACTCCTCGATGATGTCGAGAGTGAGGAGTTCGACCTCGTGGTCGTTCACGAGATCAGCCGACTCTCCCGGCTCGGTCCGACTGAGATTCACGAGTTCATCCAACACTGCTTGGAACACGACACTGGTGTCGAGGCCCTCGACGTTGGTCTGAAGATCCACGTTGACGACGGGGAGCTCCAGCAGACGATATACAGCATGGTCGCTCGGTTGATGGGCGACCTCGCTCAGATAGAACACCAGCAAAAACTCCAACGGATACGGTCTGGCGTCCGCGCTGCACAGTCTGCCGGAAAGTGGACTGGCAGACCGCCTGCGGGGTTCGTTGTCGAGGACGGTTACCTCCGCGTTGATCCGACCGAGTTCCTACACGTCCGGGAGGCCCTCACCCGTGTCGACCGCGGTGAGTCGTTCGCGACTGTCGCCAGCGACACCGGCATCGCCGAGTCGACGATCCGGAGTCTTCACCAAGATCGGCGCGACCTCTACCTCGGCGGCGAAGCTGAAGACGACCGCGTCGACGAAGC
>NZ_QPLS01000070.1:0-683 GCF_003665955.1 Halorubrum sp. Atlit-28R | reverse complement strand
CGCGCGGTATCTCCGCAAGTTCGACGCGTGGAACGTGAAGACGGTTATCCGCGGTCTCTACTCCGGTGCGTCCCACGAGGAGGTCGAATCCGACCTCATCCGCGCCGGCGAGTTCGACGACCGCCTCATCTCGCGACTGCTCGACGCGGGCGAGATAGAAGAGGTCGTCAGCGTCCTCTCCGGCACCATCTTCGGTGACGGCCTCGCGGCCGCCTACGAGGAGTACGAGGAAGTCGGCGTCCTCGTCCCGCTGGAGAACGCGGTTGACCGCGCCTTCTACGAGCAGTTGCTCGACGACCTGGTCGTCGGCGAAGAGGCAAAGCAGTACCGCGAGTTCCTCGAAGCCGAAATCGCCTGCCGAAACGCCCGCAACGCGCTCCGCATCGCTCGCAGCGGTGCCGACCTCGACCCCGTCGACTACTTCATCGAGGGCGGCACGCTGTTCCGCGCGACGGAGCTCGCGTCGCTGGCGACCAGCCCGGACGAGCTGGTGTCGAAAATTCGTGACAGCCGATACGGCGACCGCCTCTCGGCGGCCCTTTCGGACCTCGAAGCGGCAGACAGCCTCATCGGCTTCGAGCGCGCCCTCGACGCGGCGCTCTTGAAGGACGCGGACACGCTCGGTTACGTGTTCCCGCTTTCTGTCACGCCAATCGTCTCGTACATCCTCGCCAAGGAGCGCG
>NZ_QPLS01000069.1:0-700 GCF_003665955.1 Halorubrum sp. Atlit-28R | reverse complement strand
ACGTCACACAGTTCACTGAACGTCGGTTCGGACTGCTGTTGTATCGTGTCCAATATCTCACTCGCAGTCTGTACGGACTTGATTCGACGGGGGGCGTCTGCGTGCCGATTGTCGTCCATACCCCTCTTTCTCGACGGCCCTGTAATAGTTCTGGTATATCAAACAGTGAATCAGTGGCGTGTTTCATATGTCCGCTTTCGGCACCCATCTGTTTGAGATTCCCAAACATATCACGGCATAGTGTCCGAATAAAAAATTTATGTGCGACGTTCATGATTGTTTGAGTGGTATGGATTGTCAACCACACCACCGCCGTCGGCACGTCGACGCGGGGGACTGGTTACGAGTGTTCGCGCATCGGCTTTCAATCTCTCGCAGCAGAAGCGTTCTGATGGCACGGGGAGACAACAGGCTCACTCCCACCCTTGTGGTTGACTCTCAACGGGAGACTCCGGAGGTACCCCGATGGGACTAGCATTCGAACCGCAACTGTATGAGGAAATCGACCAGAAAAACGACCATCGCTGCTTGAGGCGTTGGTACCGGTTGTCGGGATGCTCGTGTTCCTCGGAGCAGGCATCGTGGTGTACGGGCTTGACCCGCAGTTCCCCCTCTTTTGGGGCATTACGTTTACTGGACTCTTCAGTCGGTACTGGCTCGGCATCACGTGGGACGACCTCTACAGCGGTATCACGGACAG
>NZ_QPLS01000068.1:0-705 GCF_003665955.1 Halorubrum sp. Atlit-28R | reverse complement strand
GAACTGCGGGTCGGGGTGCTTGACGGAGATGACGGCGGTGAGTCCCTCGCGAACGTCCTCGCCGCGGAGGTTGTCGCCGTCGAGGTCGTCCAGCATGTCGTGGCTGTTCGCGTAGTCGTTGACGACGCGGGTGAGCGCCGTCTTGAACCCGGTCAGATGCGTGCCGCCCTCGCGGGTGTTGATGTTGTTGGCGAAGGCGTGAATCGACCCCTGGAGCTCGTCGGTCGCCTGCATGGCGATTTCGACCTCGATGCCCTCCGACTCGTCGTCGTAGTAGATGACGTCGTCGTGGAGCGCCGTCTTGGTCTCGTTGAGGTACTCGACGAACTCGCGGATGCCGCCCTCGAAGAGGAACGTGCTCGACTCGTCGGTCCGCTCGTCGGAGAGCGAAATCTCGACCCCGGAGTTGAGGAACGCGAGCTCTCGCAGGCGGTTTTCGAGCGTCTTGAAGTCGAACTCGGTCGTCTCGAAGATACCGTCGTCCGGCCAAAAGCGGATGGTCGTTCCGGTGTCTTCGCCGGGTTCGAGGTCGCGCACGCGCTCGAACTCCTCGACCTGCGGCTCGCCGACCTCGAAGCGGTGTGTCCACACCGCGCCGTCGTGTTTGACCTCGACTTCGAGTTCGCTCGACAGCGCGTTGACGACGGTGACGCCGACGCCGTGGAGGCCGCCGGAGACTTGGTAGGACTTGTTGTCGAACTTCCC
>NZ_QPLS01000067.1:0-708 GCF_003665955.1 Halorubrum sp. Atlit-28R | reverse complement strand
GGTTATAAGTGGACCGATTCGGCCGTCCGGTTCACTCGGGTAACGTCTAGTATATCCTTTGAACCCGACTTCTAGATACTCTCGGACCGTCTGGTACCCATTACCCGTTCACCGGAAACCCGGTGTGTCTGTATCCTCGCTCACACGGTAATCCGCAACGACCACTCCCTTCCCTTTCTCTCCGTTTCACCGGAAACCCGGTGTCTGTCAGCGCTACAACGTTCCCCCTCACAACTGTACGTATTCAACTAGGGCTATCGTGTGAGTTATCGTGTCAACACAGTATCTCCTCCCCGCCATCACCGAATATTCTACATACAACTTTTGTTCCAATTCACCGGAAACGTGGTGTCTCTGCCTGTCTCTGTCATTCTCTCGATTCACCGGAAGCGAGGTGTCGAAGAAAGCATCACGTGACGCATCACGAGAAGCACCACAAGCAGGTTCAGTTCGTTCTCGATAGAGTGCGACGAAAAGCGACTGCAGTTCTGCCGACTCATCTCTAACACTGGACAGGCCTTCCCCCAACAATTCACCGGAAACGAGGTGTGTAACCGACTACCGTGCAATCGTGACTCTCCAGTGAGACAGACTGTGTCGTTCAGTTGGCGTCAATGCAATTACCCCGGAGAACGAACCGGTTATTCATGCATGCACTCGGTCGTGTGTGGGTGCGTCTTCGCAAGGCAATACCGATAGGAGACGGGC
>NZ_QPLS01000066.1:0-716 GCF_003665955.1 Halorubrum sp. Atlit-28R | reverse complement strand
TCGCGGAGACGGGAAACTGCCGCCACAACGGCCAAAACCCTTCGATACATCTCTTCCCGGTACATAATACGATCAGTCTATTGTGCTCTATACTACGAGCACAAGAAACTTCAATGGTAGAGTCGCTGATGTGTTTGAAAGGATAAATCTTGATGATTTAATTGATATATCCTAACTGATACAGATGATAACTTGGACTGAGGCAATTGAGCCGATTTAATCTCTCATTCAATCGGTCCTTTGGTTTGACTGATGAGATGGCATTCAACCAGTCACTATTTTAATGTTACGCAGATAGAATAACACAATGAATGAGCCGGTCCCCCGACGTGTTCACATTGCACCGCAAGGCTTCGAAGACGAGCGAATCTATCGGCCGGCGATCGAGCGAGATGCCGATATTGTCGTTCTGATCGAGCACGATTCGGATAATGAGACTGCGAGTAGGTGCCGAGACCAGATTGTGGAGATGCTTGAAGAGGAAGGAATCTCAGTTGAAAGGACAGATTGCGACATCTTTGATCTGAACAACTCAATAGAAACAATCCTGGCACAGATACGACAGCGGAACACTGACGATAACATCCGAGTGAACATATCGGCGGGATCAAAAATCACTGCCATTGCAGGTATGCTGGCTTGTATGTTCACGAGCGCTGAGCCCTATTACGTGGTTCCTGAGGGGTATACCGAAGCACGCGATGACAGGTCAGGAG
>NZ_QPLS01000065.1:0-736 GCF_003665955.1 Halorubrum sp. Atlit-28R | reverse complement strand
CCTTTCCGGGAACGTCAGCCAGTCGAGCGAGGTCGTCCGGCGTCCGCTTCAGATTCGCTTGCACGCAGACACCGACGTTGCCGTCGGTCCGGTGTCCAAGGTCGTCGACGGCGTCGAGAGTTACGTCAGTTGTCGTATAATCTTCCATGTCGACCCAGACGAATACGTCGTCGTCGGCCGCGGCGTCGACGATGCGGTCGAGGTTCTCGCGGAATGCAGTATCGCTCACGTCGAGTCCGATCTGTGAGGGCTTCACCGAGACGCATCCATCGAGGTTCGTCGCCCCGAGTTGTCGGACGAGACTGACGTACGCGTCGGCGTCGGCGTCAGCCTCTTGTCGATTAGAATAGTGTTCTCCCAGCAGGTTTAGTATCCCCGCGATACCGTCGTGGTTCAGCGACTCGACGTGCGAGACCGCCCTGTCGGCCGTCTCACCCGCCACGAAATTATTCGCGATGGGGGGAATCATGCAACGCTCTTGTGTGAGTGCCGCCCTAAAAGGGAACCCTACCAAATAATTCTGACTTTATATTGTTGGAATAAATCCGCTGTACGTCAATTGTTCTACTTTTCGACCCGTAGCCGACCATGGTCGGTTGAAGGTATATTTACGACAATCGGCGAGAGTTCCCTGTCATGCCATCACAGGACATGGATCGTAGAACACTGCTGAAGTTGTCGGGACTGTCACTTCTCGGAGCGACCGCCGGTTGTCTCGAAAGTGAAGACGATACGA
>NZ_QPLS01000063.1:0-744 GCF_003665955.1 Halorubrum sp. Atlit-28R | reverse complement strand
TTGGGAGTCTCGTGGTCGAACTCGTGAGTCCAGAAGACATCTTCCTGTTCAAAGCGGTTGCCGGTCGGGTGGACGATATCGAGGATATGTTCTCGTTGATGCAGACCGGCCTCGAGTTCGACGTCGTTGAAGCAGAACTCGAGATGCAGGTCGAACTCTTGGAGCAAGAGCTGTTCGTGACGTACGTCAACGAAGCGTTGACCGATCTCACTGAACAACACAACGTGACGACGCCGTTGCACGGCCCCGTGGCGGAGATCACCGAACGCGTCTACGAAGAGCTCGAAGTGCTACACGCGCTTGACGAACCGAAATCGGTGGCTGACCTGCAACAGGAGCTCGACTGGCCAGCAGCGGACGTACAGGAGATTGTGCGACGTTTGGAAGAGAAAGACACCGTCGCGGTAACCGATGGGCGTGTAGAACGTCGCTCAACGACGATTTGACCACGAGGGTGTAGAAAGTGAGACTCTGTTGAAACTTCTAGACTATGACTGGAAGTGCGTGACACACACAGAGGCTGAAGTCAGCATATACGGAATAATCGGGGGATTGCTGGTTCTCAGTGATAGGACTAAGCCTTCGTGAGTACAGCCAACCAGGTATTTGATTCACCCTCCGACTCGGGATGGCCGTAACTGGCTTCGGAAACTTCCCACGACGTTCCTACCGTCGCCTCTCTAAGACGGTCTATGCTGAATAGCTGGAAGAGCAATGTTCTCCCGATTTCACCGTCGTACTCAC
>NZ_QPLS01000062.1:0-758 GCF_003665955.1 Halorubrum sp. Atlit-28R | reverse complement strand
GAATGCGAATGTCGGCCTTCCAGAGCGGCTCCACCGGGGTGTCTCGATAATGGTGGTCGACCCAGTCGTCGAACAATCCGTTTTCCAGCACGTCTACCGGCACCTCGCGGGCATCGTACTCTTTGACCCCGTCGGCCACGTCGCAGAAGTATCGGTCGTCATCGAGAGCGGTCGCCGCGACATCATCGAGCGTATCGTTGAGGTCGATCTTCTCCTCGTCGGACTGTTCGGCCAGCTCTCGGAGTCGCTCACCCGTCAGTACGAGATCGTCAAACTCCACAGGGAGGCGCTCGTAGGCCGGCAGGAAGCTTTGCGTCTCCTGGGCGCCCTCGCTCGCCTTAGTGATTCCTCCGTCGGTCTCCACCTCCGACTCCTCACCGATGCCGCTTCGGAGCTGGTCGGCGTCTGTGGAAGTGGCCGCCTGCTCGCCCCGCTCCCGTTGCTCCTCGGCCGTCGGAAACCGGCGGTAGTAGACGCTCGCGCTCGGGGTCAGCCTGACAGCGGCGTCATCTGCTATCTCAGCAGGAACCCGGAACTGGAGACCGATCGTGAACGGGGCCACGTCCTCGGCAATGTTCTCGAAGGAATCGCCATTGGACATCGCTTCAAGATACTCGTACTGCGAAGCGAGAACCCCCGCAAAATACTGCCGTGATGGCTTGGATCCAAAGTGCTGCTTCTCCGCCGAACCGCTGCCGGTCAATCGGTTGATCAGAGACTGCGTGATAATGTTGTTTACCGCCTGATGCTGTCGGTAC
>NZ_QPLS01000061.1:0-764 GCF_003665955.1 Halorubrum sp. Atlit-28R | reverse complement strand
CGAGCTTCTCCCGGTACTCCTTGGCTCGCGGGTATTTCTGCTTGAACTCCGGCGTCAGCAGGTCGCTGAGTGACCTCGGAGCTGGTTGGCGGCTTGGGTCGTAGTCGCTGTGATCCGTCGTTCCCTCATAGCCTTGGGTCGCTCGGACGAAGGTGAACAGCTGGTTGGCCAAGACCGAGTAGACGCGCTCCGCGTCCACCTCGGTGTCTCCTCCAACTCCCACCGGTATGATATCACCGCGTGTCTTCTCGGCGACGAACTGGCTGGTGAGGTGATCTACTTCGCCACCTGACTCAGCACGCATCTCAAGGAACATTTCTATCTCCTCCTCGGTTCGGCCGGAGGCGCGAAGCTCCTCGACCTTGTCTTGTTCCCCAGCACGGGTGGCGATGTCCTCGATGGTATTCTCCTCATTCAACGGTACGTCGTCAAACTCAAGGTACGCCGCCATCAGCACACGAGCCCAGGTCTCACCCATATCGAGTTCGTCCTTGCCCTTCCCCACCGTCGGGATGTCGACGTTGAGGAGCGTGGCAGGGTAGTATAGGCCGCCCCCTCCGGGCGGTGTCGGTCCGGTAACGTGCTCGTTACAGTCCTGACAGAAGGCCGCAATCCGCCCCATGCTCTTGTCACACTGCTTACACCGGAATTCCCACTTCGCAGGGTCTCGCGTTGGTTGGTAGAGGTAGGGGTCGTTACGCTCGTGCTGAGGGCACTCGTTGATGGGCCCCGGCTGAAGCACAGCTCCACACTCGTGGGTGACG
>NZ_QPLS01000060.1:0-765 GCF_003665955.1 Halorubrum sp. Atlit-28R | reverse complement strand
ACAGCCGGTACAGGTGTCCCTGCTTCGTCTCGTCGACCTCTGCCTCTTTCCACTCGGCGTAGGCAGCCTCGAGCTCCAAGCACGCCGATCGAAACACGCCACTGGCCTGCGCTCCAGTCTCATCCTCAAGCAGTCGTTGGCGCAGGTGATCTAGCCTGTCGAACCAGTTTGAGGGGGGTAGCGTCTCCCACTGCTCGCTGTACGTCTGTTCGGTGAATCCGACGGACGAGACTGTGTTTGAGAAGTCGTTGAGTGCCCTCTTCAGATCGCGGATCGCCTGGCCGAGGGCGTTCGAGCCGAGTCGGGACTGAACGTCTTGTAGCTCCTCGATTCGAGACCACACCTCCCGAAACTGCTCGGCGAGCGAGCCGTCCGTGACTGTGTGTATCTCTCGATCGATGCCGGCCACCTTGTTATCGAGTTGGTTCCGAACACGAACGTACCGAGCGGAGCTACTATCTGCGACCGCCTCCTCAGTAGACTCGGTAATGGCCTTAATGAGCGCCGGAGGCCAAGCCCAGACACCAGCCCAATTGCTCACCTCTTGGTACTCGGGAGCGAGCGGATCGCGCAGGCAGTGGATCACGGAGGGGATGTCGTTCTTATCGCGCCATTCTTTGAACTCTTCCCAGCGGTTGGGCTTGTAGTTCACCGCTCCGTCGTAGATGACGCACCCGATTTCGTTGGCTATGTCGGAGTTGGGGAGATAATGGAGATGCCGTGAGAACAGTGCTCGCGGTGGGTATGATGCGTTGGGTCGGCTGG
>NZ_QPLS01000059.1:0-777 GCF_003665955.1 Halorubrum sp. Atlit-28R | reverse complement strand
TACCATGACTCAGGGCAGTTAGTAACCGAGGTAGATACCATTATGCAATCCCCAATCCTCCTGGGGTGGCTCCAGCACCTGTTGGTTTACAATTGATTACAAATATTGGATATAGATTGTCTTATAGTGTTTCTTCTAGGCTACTTATCTTCTGTTGTCCAGATAGTTGGGATATATCCCGATATATTTTTATTCTCTCTGAACAACATTGGGAACTATGGACGAACACGACGAGCTAGAGCCTCCCACGTCGACTTCCGACTCCGAGATGCAACCCTCGTCGTCTCAAGTGGGCCTCGCAGCATCACGACAGACGAGTCGTGCGGGGGTCCGCACCAGCGACGCAACTCCCCCGAATCCTCCCGAGCAAACCGAGCCTGTGGGGAGCGACGATACTGCCTCCGAAATTGGGTTCGGCACACCGGCAACTGATGCGTTCGACCGTCTTACGGACCAGCCAAACGTACTCTTCGTCGGCCCTGCTGCGTCTGCAGTCGCGTGTGGTCGCTCCATACGGCAGTCAATGACGGAATCGACAGCAACGAACCAACTTCTTATGTGTATCGAGACACCGTTCGACGCACAACTCGACATTCTCCGTACCTCTCGTACTGAAGTAACCGAACAACGCGTGGTCATCACTGCACCGCCTCACGCCCGGACCCGCGCCATCGAGATGTCGGAGAGACAGGTCGACGTACTGAACGTCGAGCGACCGACTGACCTCCCCCGTCTCGGTACCGAAGTAACCAATCTTCTGACTCAGTGGACCGACGC
>NZ_QPLS01000058.1:0-794 GCF_003665955.1 Halorubrum sp. Atlit-28R | reverse complement strand
GCAGGCGGCGATGCTCTTGGAGGGCAAGCTATTTCTCTACTCCGGAGCGCTCGCGGAGGCCGTCAGGCCGTGGTTCTTCATCGTTCAAGAGACCGCGAGCGCACCCGGTGGGGTCCAACTGTACTCGAAGTATTCGCCCGCGGTTCCGGCGCTGTTCGCCCTTGGTCTCGCCGTCGGCTTACCGAATCTCCTCTTGGGCTGCGTTGCCGCGGTGACCGCAGCACTCGTCTATATCCTCACCGCAGACATCTTCGCCCGCCAAACAGGCATCGTCGCGGCGGGCCTCCTCGGCCTCTCGCCACTGTTCCTCCTCACGTCGGCGACGTTCCTCGCGTACGCGCCGACGACGATGCTCAATCTCGGGTTCGCCGTCTGCTACGTCAGGGCTGCCCGCCGCGATTCGTCGGGCTACGCCGTCGTCGCAGGCACGCTCATCGGTTTCGCGCTCTTCGCGCGGCCCTACACTGCGCTCTTGTTCGCCCTCCCGTTCATAGGACACTCCCTGTGGGCGCTTGCGACCGCCCAGCGAGTCGGAACGGGCTGGGCCGTCTTTCGCCGATACGTCGCTATTGCCCTTCCCGGACTGGCGTTTGTCGGGCTGACGCTCGCCTACAACGCAATCGTGACGGGTGACCCGCTTACGTTCCCCTACATCGCGTTCGCTCCGCACGACGGCATCGGGTTCGGCAGGCGAGAAATCCTCGGCTACGACATCACCTACACGCCCGCAATAGGGGTCGAAACGGCTATCGAAGCGCTCGATATGCTCACAACTCGGTGGGGACCGATGGGAT
>NZ_QPLS01000057.1:0-799 GCF_003665955.1 Halorubrum sp. Atlit-28R | reverse complement strand
AGAAGGTGGATTAATAAACTATAGTCGTGACTAGCGAACTAGTTGAATCAAACGACGCCGGGAGCACACGAGTCTGCCAGGACTTCGCTCCTATCGGCGTCGAAGGATGCTTACGCGGACACGGCGGGCGGGTGGCCCGTTGTCCTAACTCAACCAATGTGGTTGGGGCTTATGGGATTATCGGATTTTCACCCGGCGTTAGTGTTCGCACAAAAGCGACACTAAATGTACGATACGGACGATACGACGGCACACGAACCGACTGAGAAGCGAAGCCTTCGCTTTGCGACTGACCTCGAGGCGGACGTCTCGCTTACAGACTGGACCGCCCTTCGGGTTCATCGAGTAATCTTCGACGAGACAGAGAGTCAATTTGCGCTTCTCGAGGCACTACAAACAGCGGCGGACGGTGTCGACATACTCGAGTTTGAACACCGACTGTCGAGTTGTGGGTTTGACGTCGATGGGTCAGTCGTGAAACTTGCACGACGAGCTGTCGCCGGCGAGAGACGGGCTCTGTGGGACTTGATTCGGTATGCGCGACGGTTGGGACATGATGAGATGGGACAGCCACAGAGCGCCTTAGAGGACGCTCTCGCGTTCACTCGTCTATTGGGCTATAGCAACCCTCAACAGACGATAGCAATCGGTCTCAATGCGGCTTTCAGAGAGACGCGGCGCGACCAGGCCGACGAGATTATCGAGTACGTTCTAACGCTGTCTGAGAGCGTCGACGTGGTCCTTGGTGGGTCAGAGATCGACCGAGTGTACTTGCACAACTACTACGGCGATATTCTCC
>NZ_QPLS01000056.1:0-803 GCF_003665955.1 Halorubrum sp. Atlit-28R | reverse complement strand
CGCCGGCGGCGACGAGCGCGCCGAGGAGCATATCGCCGCTGGCACCCATCCGGCCGTCGAACGCGAGGAGTCGCATGCGTAAACCGTGGTGTTCGAGCGTAAAAACGCCAGCCATCGACGCGCCGTTCCCTGTCCAGTCGGCAGGGATTAGTAGCCGCCCGCCCTACGGTGTGCTAGGCTGTAACCACGAGAGGACGCTGCCTCGGGCCGACCGGGTAAGGACTTATCCGATGGCCTCTCACAGGTATCAGCATCCCCGCGAGGTAATCATGAACGAAGTCCAACTCGAAGTGGGGAAAGCGTACCCGAACGACTCGGGGCGCGGTATCGCCCGTCTTGATCCGGACACCTTGCTCCATCTCAAGCTCTCGCCGGGAGACATCATCGAGATCGAGGGAGGAAAAACGACCGCCGCGAAGGTGTGGCGGGCAGACCGGCAGGACTGGAACACGGATACGGTCCGCATCGACGGGTTCACGCGGCAGAACGCCGACGTGGGCATCGGTGAACGGGTCACTATCCGCAAAGCAGAGGCTACGAAGGCCGACAAACTCGTGCTCGCGCCGCCGGAGGAGGCGAGCGTGCAGTTCGGGTCCGACGCGGCCGGCATAGTCAAACGGCAGATTCTCAAGCGACCCGTGGTCGAACGTGACATCGTCCCGGTGATGTCGAGTACGAACCATCCGTTTATGCGGTCGCCCGGACAGGCGATTCCGCTCATCGCCGTCGAGACGAAACCCGAGGGCGTCGTCCTCGTCACCGAGGACACTGATGTCGAACTCCGCGAGGAGCCCATCTCCGGC
>NZ_QPLS01000055.1:0-818 GCF_003665955.1 Halorubrum sp. Atlit-28R | reverse complement strand
CTTCAACTCCTTTGATTTAGCGGCCTACCTCGTTGCTGTATGGCGATTCAACACAGCCTTCGCGTGAAACAAATCGTATCTACTTTGTATTCATTCTAGGAAATTTGGCATATTATTCAACCATTTTTCTTTTTTAGATTCTGAGTAGTGGTCGTATTCATCGCTGATTTTCTTTTTGTCGCCTCTCATATAATCGACTAACGAGCTGTTAACGCGATCTCGCATTGTCGTTGTTGTCCAATGGCGAAAGTAATGAGGAGTAATAGATTTTGAATCTCTACCTTCACTCCAATAGTAACCCTCTTTTTCCGCTGCATCAGCTACGTGATTACGAACAACATCTGCTGTCACTCGTTTTGTCGGGACGGAACATGATGTTGTAAAAAGAGGGCCTTCTTTTTCTGGTCCTCTTCTTATTGCTAACCACCAGATGAGAGTACGTTTCAACTCATCATCTACGGGTATCATAGTATGAGTTTTTGTTTTAGTTCCAGATGTTCGTCTTTCTCCTCGGAATATTTCTCCTCCGTTACAATGAGGTCCAAAATAGAGATGATCTGGTTTATCTGATATTGGTGAAGCAACCTCCCAATCTGTAGCAGGATGATCGAGATTTACATCCATCAAATCTAAATTTACTATACCTCCAATTCTTCTAGTTGTTTTTAACATAGTGAGAGAAGCAGCAAATGCGTTAGGAGGCATATGGTCCAGAACATTTGATAGAACCTCCTTTTCATATGTTGGTTTAGGTTCAGAAATATCCTCATCAAGTATCCCTTCGTCCTTAACTTTATCAATAGGATTACAATCGATAC
>NZ_QPLS01000054.1:0-825 GCF_003665955.1 Halorubrum sp. Atlit-28R | reverse complement strand
TCCCCCCTGATTCTCCGTTAGATGTGTGGCTAAAGAGCCACACACCAAGATTACCGGAGTCTGCTGCGCAGACTCCAGATGAAACACATGAAACGGGGGTCGCCGCGCCTACTCGGCGCGGCTTGCCGCGCGCGAAAAATTTCAGCTATAAGCTTCATCGGTGTGCGGGCAGGTTAGCCGATGAGACGTGTCTGTACACCAAACGGTTTTCTAAATTCGGTCTTTGGTTCCAGCATGGCCATCGAACAACACATCGGTTCGATAATCACTGGTACAGTCGCTCTTGCTGGGGCTGCACTCGGATATTGGGGGAGTCTAAAGTCCCAACAAATAGCCACACAGGCGGAAAATAATAGACGCAGAGCAGACCATTTATTGGAAAAGGAGGCTGAACTGCTGATTCAACTGCTGGAAGATGCAGAGCATTGCCATGCTGTAGCACAGGACTACATGAGGAGATCCTCAAACGGAGACTTGAGCGATGAATTTCTCATAGATGCAAATGACGCACTTGCGTCGTTTGAATCAACTGCCCGGCAATCAAAGGTGTTCTTGGACCCCGAAAGGCAGGAATCTGTGAGTTCTCTACTTGGGACATTGAGAAAAATGTATAAATACGGAGACGAGCAGCGTCGAGGGCGTCCCCAAATGGCAGAAGAAATACTGGACCGTGAAGGAATAGTGAGCGACTTCAGCGAATTTATCGCCTCAATCCAGGCATTCATTCAGGAACGAACCTCTGAGTTAGAATCCTGACTTTTCCCCATGTGCGTGTACTCTCGTAATCGCACAGACTGGGCGAAACTGCCTCTCTTAGCGTGTTTA
>NZ_QPLS01000053.1:0-827 GCF_003665955.1 Halorubrum sp. Atlit-28R | reverse complement strand
GGAGTGCTGTCGAAGCTCGCGTTATGCGTTCGTCAATGGTAGAAACAATGCAGGAGACCTACGTCCAGATGGCACGGGCGAATGGCCTCTCGAACCGCAGTGTTGTCCTCAAGCATGCGCTTCGAAACGCTATCTTACCCGTCGTGACATTACTAGGACTCCGGCTCGGCTGGGTCATTGCGAGTGGGGTTGTCCTTGAGATTGTCTTCTCACGCCCTGGTGTAGGGCGGCTGATGGTCAACAGTATCTTCGGCCGAGATTACCCAGTTGTTCAGGGTATCCTTCTCATTCTCGCAGCGGCGATAATGTTTGGGAATCTGCTTGCAGACGTACTCTACAGCGTTGTTGACCCACGAATCAGGTACGACTAATATGTCCGAAAGTGAACTCAATATCGACTGGAACGAGCTCGAAGAGCACTGGGCAGACGAATTAGACTCTTTTGAGTCACGTACTGCTCAGTGGGACCGCATCAAGACCGTCTTACACCGGCTCAAACGTCATAAGCCAGCCGTATGCGGTGCGTTCGTCACTAGTCTCATCCTCGCAACAGCTATCTTTGCACCATTCGTTGCGCCGTATGAACCGTCCGAACAGGACCTCACGAACACACTGGCTCCCCCATCAAGTGAACACCTTCTAGGGACAGATGCCTTTGGACGAGACATCCTCTCACGGATTATATACGGATCGCGGATCTCGTTGCAAATCGCAATCACAGCCGTTGGCGTCGCACTTGGGATAGGTGTTGCACTTGGTGCGCTCGCAGGCTACTATGGCGGGTGGATTGATACTGCTATCCAGACTGCAGTAGACATCACGTGGTC
>NZ_QPLS01000052.1:0-833 GCF_003665955.1 Halorubrum sp. Atlit-28R | reverse complement strand
GCTTAGATTGGCTGAATGTTCGAAGCTTGCTTGCCCTTAGGACCAGCAGTTACTTCAAACGAAACGCGCTGATTCTCTTGAAGAGATTTAAAGCCGCTGGACTGAATTGCCGAGAAGTGTGCGAACAGATCTTCGCCGCCTTCATCAGGAGTAATAAAGCCGAAGCCCTTCGAGTCATTGAACCATTTTACGATACCAGTTGCCATTACAATTCCTATTTCAGTTAAGTTGGGTATACACCCGTTAGATCGTTTCAACCAAGTAAGGAATGACAGACTGATACTGCACCACAAATACTCGAATCTCAACGATCACGCATTATACAATTAAAACAAGATGCAAGTACTGAAAAAATCCCGACCAATAAACTAAGTCGTCGAAGGACGGAAAAACCTTGCAGTACGATTCCAGTATCGGTCTTGGACTGAGCAATACATTGCGGTTTATCAATAAATATTAATATGTTGCGGTGCTAACAACAGAATTCTGCTAGATGGGTGACCTGACAAGGTGTTCCGTTGGTTTAGATCTAGCAGCGGGATGTACGCCATGCGTCTTATTGACCCGCCGCGATTCCGCGCGATCGAGTCAATACTTTGGTTGCCATAGCTTGCATACGTTCGCTTATGTATTACAGGGTGACTTGAGGTGAAAGCATTACAGCGCGAGGGAGATGCTTAACTACGTCCGTCACAAATCCATCGTCTTGATATATCTAGGCAAATATCATCACCGCGCTTCGGCAGCGGGAGCAGCGACCTCCACTACTGGTACCCATTCATACTCCTTCCATATTCTGCTAGGGCTAGCGATACCATCTACTCGCTTTTGTG
>NZ_QPLS01000051.1:0-837 GCF_003665955.1 Halorubrum sp. Atlit-28R | reverse complement strand
CCGAACAACTCACGACCGTCGTAGAGGTACTGGTTCCCAGTGGTCGTGGAACAGGCGACGAGATTGTTCGCGCCAACGTCAAGGGCGGCTTCGTGAGAAGCCAGTGGTGAATCCAGTCGAGAATCAGGGACGGTGACTGGTTGAAAAGCCCTGAACGTGTCGCTCACTTCGTCGTATTCGAGTTCCAGACGGCCCTGTTCGCCGTCCCACTTCGGGTTGCCTCGGACTTCGAGGCGGAGCCGTTCGTGGTAGCCGAGTCCGTACTCGTCTTTCAGTTCTTGCCCAACAGGAATTTCGAGACGACTACGCTTCCCCCACTGAATTGTGTACTGGTCGTTTCGGATGTAGGTACGGAGTTCGCGTCCGTCCTCTTCATTGCCCCAGTACGACGGTGGGTTGGCGTCCTCACCGTTCTCTTTGAGGGCGAAGAACGACCGCCACGCTTCGCTGTTCTTGCGCGTGACCTGTTGAACGGTCGCGCTTCCGACGACACCGTTGTACTGTCCACGGTACTCAGACGTGTCCCACACGTCGCCGTCACCGAAGTAGTTCTGACGACGTGCGTAGGTCAATTCGTTCCACAGAGAGGCGGACGCATCGAGGAGCCGTCGAAGGCACTCTTCGTCGTTCTCGGTCTGTGGAACCACTTCGAAGGTGTTGACGCGTTTCATTCGTCGCCACCTTCCTGTTCAGCGATGTACTGTTCGACAGCGCCCTTCGAGGCGCTCCCCGCGGTACCGACGTAGTACGAACGAGTCCACTTCACGCGGTCGTCGTATCTCTGGTTGTACTTGCGGGCAGAGATCCCCTTGATCCAGTTGACGATGAGTGACGGGG
>NZ_QPLS01000050.1:0-840 GCF_003665955.1 Halorubrum sp. Atlit-28R | reverse complement strand
CTTGGCCTTTGTAGCCTGAACAGACCGTGCTTGATTCGTCGATTTGTGTTGGGCCCGAGATGGAGTGTTGGAATTGCTCCCAGACGAGGGGGAAGCCGCGCGTGACCGCGGCTTCCACCTCTCGAATGGCGTAATAGACGGTCTTGTACGCCCTGTCGAGCACAACCGCGATTTGTGAGATACTGAGCAACGTGTCTGCATAGAGGAGGTACGCGAGAAGCACCTCTCCGGTGGTGAGGTGCTTCTCGTGGAAGGGCGTGCCATAGGTGTAGACCGGTTTAAAATTGCAATCTCGGCAGATAACGCGGTCGGACGAGTCCCACGTGTGAATGCTGGGGTGGCCGCAGCGAGGACACGTGGTATACTCCCAGAACTGCTTGAGTCGCCGCTCGATGAGGGCATCGAGCGGCTCGGTGTCCAACTCGAACAATCCAAGATCAACGAGCTGGCGAAGCATTCCACCGAACGCTGGCTGAGTCTGAGACATAACCTCATGATTTCGGCTCGTTCACCGTAACTACACGGTCGTTCCTCAGCTCTACATAAGAGCGACTCTGGCTCGTACAGAGGACTTATTTGTGAGACACACGTCTCACAGCATATGAGCACTGATACCGACGACGGGCGAAACGACGACGGTGGGACCACGAAAATCGATGTCCGAGTCCCTACTGCAATGGTTGACGCCATCGACGAAGAGTTCGCCCGACGTGGGTACACCTCTCGGTCGGAGGCAATTCGAGACGCTCTTCGCGACTGGCTGAACCCATCGGTGCAGCTGTCCGAAGAGACGCTCGCGGATCTCCAAGAAAGTTGGGCACAGCGTGAGGCGGGCGAGAC
>NZ_QPLS01000049.1:0-841 GCF_003665955.1 Halorubrum sp. Atlit-28R | reverse complement strand
CTCTGATCGGTTTTGTCGGGTGTCTCTCGATTCGCTGTGTCGAGATGCTGATCGTCTGCGAAGGCACCTGTAAGCACCTGCACGCCGAGTGGTTGGCCGACGAGGTCGCGGTCCCATTCCTCTTCAAGATCGGTGTAGTGGCCAACCTCGTCGAACTCAGCGCTGGCGCTCCGAGTGTTCGCGAGAAGTGCCGCCCGTTGCTCAACAGCATTCTCCCACGTGTCGGCTCTTGCTCGACGTCGCAACTGGCCATCTGAATGCTGCCTCCCACACCGGGGGCACTCATGAGTGCTAGCAGCGCCACTGCTGACGGCATCCTCGATGACCCAGTGTTGGCTACAGTTGGAACAGCCAACGACAGCGAAGCGACTCACGCCGCTGGCACACCTCCATGAGCCGGGTGGTCCTGCATAGTGCGCTCTCCGCGCACGTGCTCGACGCTACGGCCGAAATCGGATAATCGGCCGTCTCAGAGACAGCAGAGCAGGTTATCGGCGAAAGCCGGAGATGACTCTCACCACCGCAACCATTAAGACCACTTCGGAAGTAATGAAGGATACGAGAGATCCTTCGGACGGGTGCCAGCCTGTCCCTTCCCAAGCGGCCCCTGCTGCCAACAGGGGAACGTCCCCCTTTCTATACATCGCCTAGCCGTACATACTGCGATATTGCGCCGGCCTCCGTCTTAATACTCACGGCGAACGTCAGACATACATAATGTTACTGTTATTTCGTCGCGGTGCCCGCATTCAGGCGGTTTACACCCCTCTAAAGCGGCCAACTGGCAACTGTCACGGGTCCCATGTGGGAGTCCTCCTCCGAATTCATCCAATCAGCACCC
>NZ_QPLS01000048.1:0-865 GCF_003665955.1 Halorubrum sp. Atlit-28R | reverse complement strand
CAACCATTTTATTGAAATCTTCTAAATTACGTACGCCACCTGATGCTTTTACTTCTACATCAGCACCTACTGTATCTTTCATTAATTTAACGTCTTCTGCAGTCGCACCGCCACCTGCAAAACCTGTTGAAGTTTTAACGAAGTCCGCACCAGCCGCTTTTGTTAATTCACTCGCTTTTACGATTTCGTCATGGTCCAACAATACCGTCTCAATAATCACTCTTACTGTGTGACCTTTCGCAGCTTCCACCACTGCTTCAATGTCTTGTTGTACATCATCAAAACGTCCATCTTTTAATGCGCCGATGTTGATGACCATGTCCAGTTCGTCGGCACCGGCTTCCCACGCGTCGACCGCTTCTTCGCGCTTGGCGACGGTGGTATTCTGGCCGTGCGGGAAGCCGATGACCGTCGCGAGCAGCACGTCGGGTGCGTACTCGCTCGCCTCGGCGACGTAGCACGGTGGAATGCAGGCGTTCATGCCCCACTCGTCGGCGTCGTCGAGGACGGATTCTACGTCAGCCATCGTCGTCTCGGGACCGAGTACCGTGTGGTCGATACGGGCGGCGAGGTCGTCGCGATTCATACCGGGAGGTGGCAACGCGGGCCTAAAGAACGTAAGGCTTTCACGCCGCCCCGTCGCGCCTCCTGCATGGCCATCCTCCCCGAAGGATTCGCGCTCCCCCCGCTGCCGTATCTCGTCGTCCTCGTCGCGGGACTCGTTGGTGTCGGCGTCGGACTGGTTCGAACGCGCCCGACCGTCTCGTCGGCGCACGTCCTCGCACTCGTCCCGTGGATGGTGACCGGGTCGGTGCTGCACGTCCTGTACGTGGTCGGACTGCTTCCGCCAGTCGTCGAACCGCTG
>NZ_QPLS01000047.1:0-869 GCF_003665955.1 Halorubrum sp. Atlit-28R | reverse complement strand
TCGAAGAAGGCCTTGAACTGGCAGACTCACTGCTCAGAGTCCGTTTAGAAGGCGAACCAGAGGGACCAAACGACGAAATGATGAGTTCGTACTATCTTACATCCTTATTCGAAGAAGGTACCCTTGAGAGACTGATTGAGAACCGGCCCGAAGAGTCCCTCGAAATTTTCGAGGAGAATATGAGAACTGCTGCTGAGCACAGAGCTGAAAATAGAGGCCAAGCTGTTGAAGAACTCAGCTTCTTCTACCTCAAATCGATCTCCAATTATGGTATTGAACAGAATGACAGATACCAGCCCTTTGAGCTATACATCGGGTTCCTGAGGGAAGCACTCGACAACTGGTTTGAAATTTCGACTGACGAGGCCCAGAAAGAAAAAATCGAATCGTATCTCGATGAGTATCCGGTTTTCAGAGGATTCGGATTCTATCTGCTAAAAGAGTATGGAGAAGATCACGAAAATCTGGTAGCAAAGGAATTACTCGGGGAAGAAAATTATTCAGATATTCAATTGAAGAAGGAATTTGACTTGTTATTGAAATATGGATTTGAATACCTTTCCACCGACCACCAAAATCAGGTGATTGAGTTGATCAAATCTGTACCAATCCAAGACACCTTCACTCAGATAGCTGAAGAACGACAGGAGGAACAGGAGGACATGACTGTTGATGAGATTGCAGAGCAGTATTCTTCACGATGGATACGCGACAGACTCTGGCCAATTAGAGAATACCTCCCTGACGACACAAAAGAAGAACTCTCAGAACTGGTGGAACGTTTTGAAGACGACCCAGAAGGTCCAGATACTCCAGCAGTGAGGAGTGGTGCCGTTTCGTATGAAAGCCCGGAATCAGAGGAAGACCTA
>NZ_QPLS01000046.1:0-895 GCF_003665955.1 Halorubrum sp. Atlit-28R | reverse complement strand
CCAACGACCGAGCAGTACAGACTGCCCACTGCATCGGATTGTCGACTTCGGCGGCCACAGCGAGCCGATCATTGTCCCAGTCCATGTAGCGCCGAGGAGCTGCTCGATCGTCCCACTCGGAGACCGCCGCATCGACGGTTGCGACGCCATTCTCGGGGGTCGCCGCAACAGCGGCCTGATACGTAGAGCGAGGAAGCGGTTGGATAGTGTGGAGTGCCGGGAGGCGGTCGCGGCTCCAGCCGGTCCCCCCCTCACGTGTGTGCGCGGGTCTAGACTCCAAATTGTCGTCGGATTTTCCGGTCCGACTCACAAAATTCTGAAGGGGTTTTTGTCGCGTTCCAGATCGGCCGATTTCTTCGAGGAAACGCACCCCAGCCGGGCGAATTGCGACTTTGCTCCCATCGCTGGTCGCGATACGATCTGTCACGAGTTCGTGTTCGCGAAGCTGGCCCAGGTGGTACGCGACGTTGTTCCGAGACTGGTCGGGGTCATCGTACGGCGCAGCCTCATAGAGCGCCTCGTAGCCGGCTGTCTGGCCGGCTTCTGCGCCGATACGCTCAAGAGTTGCGACAACCTCACCGTCCGTCTCAAGCGCCTCACACGCAGCCGCGACGTGGTCGTCGACAGTTCCGTGAGCGCGCTGGCCTGTATCGCATTGTGAACTCACATCGAACGCTGCCACGTCGGGGACGTTCCCATCCAGTTCGTCGACATCGATCTCCGGATCGTAACTCCAAGCGAAGCGCCGCATCCAGATAGACGACTCAAACACAATCCGGACGTCCACACCGTGGCCAAGCCAACTGAGCAGCTGGACAATCTGCCGGCGTTGGTCGGCGTGGCCGATCTCCCGGAATGACTCATCGATCCGCACGGTGAGTGTCGGTGTATGGGA
>NZ_QPLS01000045.1:0-931 GCF_003665955.1 Halorubrum sp. Atlit-28R | reverse complement strand
CTGCGCTTGCAGGCATTTCATCCTTTGTCATACTAATATCATACTCATCATATAATTCGGGATAATAGTCATAGATCCATTTTGTTGCTTCATTTCCGAACGTTACAATCACATTTGGGCTTAATAATTCCAGTTCTGTCTTGAGATACGAACCACAGCAGTTGATTGCTTTCTGTAACTCCTCCTCACCAGAACTGGGTTTTTCTCGACATTTTTTCAGATTAGTATAATATATGCCAATATTGTTGTCTAATAACGGATCGATAAAAGTCGGGACGAAGTCAGAATATTTCTCATACATTCCAGTCTTCCTAATATCGGATTGTCTATCGAGATGTGAATCATATTCGGACTGTATATAGTTATAGATTTCATCATGGTGTGTATCAAGATCTTCCGTCCACTGCGGATTAGCTGGATCTGAGGCAGCTCCTGGTTCTTTTGCAATTAATACGACTTCTGCCTCCAAATTACCAACACCATAGAATGGTGCGTTTCCGCCACCTGTACCTCAATGACTACATCCACGACAATTTCCGGTCTGATCTCGCCAGTTATCCCATATTCCCTCAAGATGCTCTGTGAGCTGGTTTTCACTACTCATACGTCATGGCAATTTTACTATAATATAACACCTTGCTCTGAGGTCTGAAAATTGATAATCAGATTAAATTGAAAACTCTTGAACCCCCAAATTGGATTGTTCTTTTACGTGTCTGGAAGATACATCCTCTGTGTCTCGCACACTAATCCTATCAGCTCCTTAGGATTTCAACAGAGTCAATGAAGTTGTAGTCAATTATTTGCCACCCACCGGTGATTTCCACTCAACCATGACCGGAATCGTGATCCTCCCCGCTGGTCGTGACGACGCGTTTGAGGACTACAAACAGTTCATCCGAGATGGGCACCCAATTGCGGATATTGAGTC
>NZ_QPLS01000044.1:0-948 GCF_003665955.1 Halorubrum sp. Atlit-28R | reverse complement strand
CCGGGTTTACAGCTCATTCAGGTTCTGGCATTTATTCAAGAAGAGCAGCCAGACGATGAGCCGTACGGTGTTTTATTAAAACAGATTGGTCGATTTCTTTTGGAGGAAGATCTACCAGCCGTACAGGGTAGCGACAAGTCACCTGATGATGCCGAAGACATCTATCCTATGGTTAATGAGGAGATCGTTGAGCCACTCTCGAAGCGGAATCTCATTCACAGAACGCGTCTTGATGGAGGAATACACGTACGGACGAGCAAAGAGGGTGATGAAATGTTGAGCTTAGCTGAGAGCCTTCTACGGCAGCATGATTAGCTCTCAGATCCCTTGTTTGTCTTTATTACGACGCCGTCGCTACGACCACGAAGTGTTGGCCCCCGAGAGTTACCATCTGTAGGTTGGGCCACTCTTTCAGGTGTTAGCGACGTACTCGAAGATTGAGACTGTCCTTTCACTCAAGAACACTCTATGATGGTATATCAACTTCAACCGATGATAGTTTGATAAGAATTTGCTCGTGATTATTGCGCTAATTCTTCCCACTCGGTAGCACGACAAACCCGCAACGGGCGTTTTTCGGTCTCGTTCACACGACGTCCGACATCAATTCCTTATGTAACATATAGATAACACCGGGAAGCAAGAGTTACATAAGGAATTACGACGGTGTTGAGCAGCTACTATAGCCACCCGATTTCCGCGGGTGATCAACTTGTCTTGCTCTTTATCAATACTGGAACACTCGTCACAGTCGACATCGACCGTAGCGGCTCTGTTGAAATCCGCAGATATTGATAGTTTTGAGAGGCTATGCTGAATACACAGTACATGTGTTACAGTGCGGTACTCTTTTTAAGTAAATTACAAATATAAAGAGAAGCAGAATACAGAAATAGGGGATGTCGAGGTGCCAAAATACTGCTATGTCAGAGAAATTTTATTCAGATA
>NZ_QPLS01000043.1:0-969 GCF_003665955.1 Halorubrum sp. Atlit-28R | reverse complement strand
TTCACACGATCGCGCCACAGTTCGAGCTGTTTCGAGACGTACTGATCGCCGATGCAACCGTGTTCAGGTTGCATCGGCTCCTCGATTCGTTTCCAGCCACTCACTCGGGTCAATCCGGCGCGAAACTCCACCTCGTGCAGAACGCGACCAAGCAGACGATCGAGCAGTTCCAGCTCACCGATGAACGCACCCACGAGAGCAGCCAACTCCGCACCGGGAGTTGGCTACGAGGCCGGCTGTTACTGTTCGATCTGGGCTTCTACAGTTTCCGCCGCTTCGCGTTGATCGAGGAGAACGGCGGGTTCTTCCTGAGTCGGCTGAAGTCGAACGCGAATCCGTTGATCGTTGGAGAGCGACGGAAATGGCGCGGGCGCGCCATTTCCTTGCCAGAGCGTCGTCTTCGGGACGTTCTGGAAGATCTCAGTCGGGAGATCATCGACGTAACGGTAGAGATCGAGTTCAAACGGCGGGCATACGCTGGGAAGGAATCAACGGATTCGATGGAGTTTCGCGTCGTCGGTGTCCGCAACGAGGACACCGACGACTACCACCTGTACGTGACGAATCTGCCCGATGAGTTCACTCCAAGGCAGGTCGGGGCGCTGTACGGGTTGCGGTGGGAAGTGGAGTTGGTGTTCCGGGAACTGAAGTCGCTGTATGGGCTGGAGAAATTCCAGACGAGTGATCCAGCGATCGTGGAGCTGTTAGTGGTGGCGGCTCTGCTGACGCTGACGGTCAGCAGAGCCTTGCTCGGGGTGTTTCAGGAGCTGTTCCCAGAGACAGTGTTTCCGCGAGAACGCTGGGCGAAGACCTTCCGGTCTCTCGCCCAGCTCATGCTCGAAGATCTGGCCCAGTCGTTCGGCCATCCACCGCCGAACTTGGCTGAGCTCATGTTTTGCAACGCACGCCAACCAGAGAAATCACGCCTCTTACTCAGCGAACGAGTAGCTGAAGCATTCAGAACGGAGA
>NZ_QPLS01000042.1:0-997 GCF_003665955.1 Halorubrum sp. Atlit-28R | reverse complement strand
TCTCGGTTCTCTCGCGTTCCCGCCGGTCGTTGTACCGCTCGAGTGCGTGGCCGATGTGCTCCCGCGCTTCGATTGCGCGTTCGATGAGCTGGTATGTGGCTCGAGAGAGTCGCAGGGTCTCCATCACACATCCTCCTCCGGCTCGACGAGGTCGTTGCTCTCGACAACGAGTTCCCGCACGGCGGGAGCAGGATCCTCCTCAATCGGAACTGTTCGTATGTCGAGGGGAGCGGGATACGCACGGTCGCCCTGCGCACAGAGCAGGAGCAGCCACTCCTCGGTCCCTTCACCGAGGACGACTTAGTGGTCGATGTCTCGCCGCTGGAAGACTGTCCGTTCTGACCGATTCACGGCACTCCAGTTTACTGGAAGTGACGGGGTTGGCGTTCCACCATCCGGCGTGAGTGCTTCGTGCTTGGTGACGCCCGCGAGTGCGGCTTCGATCTCGTCGCCGGTGAGATGCCAGCAATTGGCTGGTCCACTGCACTCCAGTTGGCTCACCACGTCATCGCGAAACTGGATGTAGTGCTGGGAGGCGACGGCTTCGTCGTCGGTGTAATCGAGGAGGAGTCCACAGGCGAGCTGTGCCGAACCGCTGCCAGTGTCGCCCCACTCGAACCCCGGCCTACTCTGTCGTACGAGTTCGAGGCTTCGATCGGGGGCGAGTCGCTCGTGTTCGGTGAGGTTGAGTACGACCGGTCTGTCGTCGACGCGCATCCCCACATACTCGATGTGGTCTCTGTTCGTCTGGCAAGGGTCGCTCGCAGTCTGTACGTCTGTTCTGGGATCGTCGGTAGAATCCGTCTTCATGTGTCGAACGCGGGAGGTCGAACCCCCCGCACCCCTACCGGGGGTGAAAAACAGCCTCCACGAGCAGTGATTCAGTCTGTTGATCGGATTTCGTCGGCCTGCTGTTTGAGCTGGCGAAGAATCCGGACACGCCGTTGATTTGCGTTCTCGTAGGCGACGCATTCCCGGAGCGTCTCCATATCGTGGA
>NZ_QPLS01000041.1:0-1005 GCF_003665955.1 Halorubrum sp. Atlit-28R | reverse complement strand
GAAGAGCCAGTGTTCTGAAATGTCGTACAACCGAATCGAGCGGTTACATAGTGAGATGGGAATGGTCCAGAAGTACAAGCAGTGACCGAGTACCTACCTCATCCACGGCCAGAAGGGTGTCGTCAACGGACAGGGCGTCTCCCAAATGGTCAATCAAGAACTCCGGAAAGTGGCCCAGCACGCTCAGCAAAACTCCTCTGTGCGAGCGGTCGTGGCCAATGCACGGAACGTCCCGACGGGGAAGGCTCTCCAAGGTCTGACCAACGGAAACTTTGGAGACCGCCGTGAGCGATTGGAGCGTATCGTCACCGCCATTGAGGACTCGAACGTGACTAAGGGCCCGTACGTGAAAATCGTCTTCCGAACCCCTGCGAACCACTACTGCGCATCACCGCTGGCCGCTCAACTCTACCGATAGAGGCGACCGGCAGCGGCTACACGTTTAGTAGTTCGTCCATCGCATCTTGGAAGCAATCGGGTCCACAGTAGAACACGTAACTCCGGCCTGATTCACCGTGTGAGGGAATGCGGTGGACGACATAGTCGTCCGGCTGTTGTCCTTCCTCCTCGATCATGTGCCCGCAGTGCTGACACAACGCTTCGGTGATCTCCGATGAGCTGGTGGGTTCGTCCAACCGATCCGAGAGCTCGGCTTCGATGTGTTCGACAATTTCCTGTCGTCCCATTGTTGTCACCGCCTTACGTGTGGTGACGGACCCGAGTAACAAAAGTAGTGACCTGATATCATACCACTCGCGAGTCACGATCTAGCGGATATAAACACTACAGTCTAAGTCTATTTCAGCGGAGAGAATTAGACTAACGCTCTTTATATCAGCCGGTAGTCTATTTATTAATAGTATGATAGAATTACAGCAGGAGATACTGACAACGAAGTGGATTTGAAACAGTGTCGACGAAAAATGATGGACAGCCCAGTAGTCAACTTCGCTAACCTCATCTCGGACGTGGCATAAGATTTTATTGATGTAGGTGTTAGACACA
>NZ_QPLS01000040.1:0-1012 GCF_003665955.1 Halorubrum sp. Atlit-28R | reverse complement strand
GTTGGATTACTGCCGGCTCAACAGTGTACTAATTCGGCCGGTCTTGTCACAGTCTGGCGGTATGTACTGTTATTTAACACTATTCCCTTGTGATCCATAGATATGAACAATATTATCCCGCCAAACCCGCTGTTATCGGCCTCAGTACTCGTTGCTACCGCTTCATTGGTTCTTCAATATCTCTCTCATCGGAGTACATCCCTAGATTCTGCCTATGAGCGCGAAGAGCGGATTGATAACAAATTCAAAAAGATTGAGAAATTCTACACTGGTGAAATTACTACTGCTGGTCTAACCATGGCCCTTGATTTTGTGAAATCAACTGTTGACGAAAGCCACTCGAAATCATACCAGTTTCAGAAGTATATTAATCCGTTTTCGGACATCCAAGGGACTACAAAACTCAATTTTAGGATATCTCATAATGTCTCTCTCGATCAGGGTGACTACGAGATTAAGGGTGATTTCCAAGAGACGCCTATCGAGTCTGTAGGTCTTCGTGTAATGCCTCGCTCCGCAAATTTGTTGATTTTGACGGTGGATTCAGTCGCTATCTCTGACGTAGCAGACTCACTAACGGTTCTTGGTATGTGTGATGATCTAAAAATACAAGAAAATGAAGATATCATAGACTGAAACAGCAGAGCGTAATCTTTCTAAGAGTGTCTTCTGAGTGGACTGTATATCCAGATGAGCAGATTGAGCGACGATCGCGCTGATCACGAACACGAGGCGATCGAGGCGTTTCTGCGGAGCCACTTCCCGAGCACCTACTTCGAAAATCAATCGGATCTATCCGAATACGACGGCTCAGACGAAGAAATCTCAGACGCAGAGCATACGATAATCGAGGCGCTCGTGTCGGAGGCGGAGACGCAGTTCAAGTCCTCCAAGGGGACGCTCGGACTCGCGATCGACTTTGTCGTGCTCGCGGAGGAATTAGCGGAACACGACGACTGGCTCGCTGGCTACGACCCCGACATCACCGTCGACGATATCCTCGACCGCTACG
>NZ_QPLS01000039.1:0-1018 GCF_003665955.1 Halorubrum sp. Atlit-28R | reverse complement strand
TACAGCAGATTATGAAGAACTCCGTATTTGGTAACTGAGAATCGGCTTCTCAAACGAATATTGTAGTCGAATACCGGATTCTAATACCCCCATATCGAGGACAACTACTGCGACCACCAATCTGCTTCCTATGAGCGAGTATTCTAAATAAGTACTATCCCACAGAGAAAACAGGTCCAGAACATCGATCCGGACCGTTCGTCTGACGTAGACTTAAGCCGCCACGGGTACCTGTCTCGACTATGGTGCCACAACCGCCACAGGCGGAACAGGCGACACATCCGCCACGGCTCGTCGTCGCGAACGCGAAGGGAGGCGTCGGAAAGACAACCGTCTCTGCGAACCTCATCGGCGCCCTCGCCGATCGTGGGCTAGATGTCCTCGCCGTCGACGCCGATCCACAGGGGAACCTCACCGAGGCGCTTGGACACCTGGACGCCTACGAGGCCGAGCCGCCCACGCTGTTCGACATCCTGCTCGACATCGACGCCCGGACCGAAGTCTCGTCCATTCTCTGTGAGGGCGCCGAAGCCGATCTCCTCCCGAGCAGTATCGACATGCTCGGCTCGACGCTCGAACTCTCAGCGGCGCACTTCCTCGCCCAGCTACACAACGGAGACGTCGTTGACGATCTGGACGCGGTCGAGGCTGCGACTTGGGCACTCGAATCGATGACGCAGCTGGTAACGCCGGCGACAGTCGGCGCCGATGCCCACGGGTACGGCCTGCTCGATGACGCCGTCGCTCGCGTCGACGCCGAGTACGATCTTGTGATCGTCGACGCCCCGCCGGGGCACAACCCGATGTTCAAGAACGCGCTGTACGCGGCGCCGAACCTGATTGTGCCGGCGACGGCAGAGGCGTCCTCAAAGGGGGCGGTCGACCGGCTGTTCGACGAGATTGCGGCGTTCGAGACGGACACCGGTCGTGAGATAGACGAGATCGCGGCGGTCACCAACCGGATTCGGATGTCGACGAACGCCGCTGACGAGATGACGGCATTCCTCGCAGAGGTCTT
>NZ_QPLS01000038.1:0-1023 GCF_003665955.1 Halorubrum sp. Atlit-28R | reverse complement strand
CACGATTACACGACTCATCATCAACGAAATTGCGGCCATGATGATCAGCGCCTCGATGATGTAGCCGTCGGTCGTCTTGATCTCGTCCAAGCCGAACCGCGACTTCAACTCCTTGAACAGCAGTTCGACCTCCCAGCGCGCCCGATAGAGCTGCGCGATATCGGGCGCGCTGTAGCTTTCTCTCGCCAGATTCGTCAGATACAGATGGTACTCTTCGCTCTCCTTGTTACGCAGGCCGACCAATCGGAACGACCGGGTCGCGCTGGCGCCCGACCCTCGTTTGCGCTCGAATGAAAGCGTGATGCGGACGTCGATTTCCTGTCGCTGCAGGTCCTCAAGGACGGCCTGCAGCGACTCTCCTTCCAGCGGAATGCTGTTGCCTCGCCACGTTCGCAGTTCTTCGACGATCTCGAAGTTCGCGTTGTCCTTCACCCGGGAGACGAACCACCCGCCGTTCTGGTCGATTCGGTCGAACAACCAGAAGTCGTAGAAGCCTAAATCGAGCAAGATGAGGGCGTCAGCTACCCACTCACCGGTGGGTAGCTGACTCCGTTCATGAGTCGTCCCATCGGTTGTCCGGAATCGTGTCGGGAGCCCAGTCGAGAGAGATTCGGTGAGGTGAAGTTTCAGTTCGGCTTGATGGTCGCCGGTTGCTGTGTAGATATCAGCGGCGTCCTGGTACAGCGAAACGATGGTTGCGTCAGCAATGAGGACGTCTCGAAAGCGTTCGAGACGGCCGTTCAAATCTTCTCGTCCGGTATCGAGATTCTCGATTGCGTCATCGAGAATCTCTCGAAGGAGTGCAACGAATCCTGGTTCGAACCAGTCGTGGAACGATGCGTAGGAGAGTTCGTCACAGTCAGCCATCTCGACGTAGCGTTCGAGAAATGCTTGGAGAGAGCGGTCTGAGCCAGCAGCGAAGCCAAACGAGAGTGTGTAGAACAGCGCAACGATGTCGAATTACCGCTCTCGTTGGACGAGATTCGTTGCGCGAGCGCGATCGCGCAACTCATCAGAGGGAAA
>NZ_QPLS01000037.1:0-1045 GCF_003665955.1 Halorubrum sp. Atlit-28R | reverse complement strand
TGATGGGATACAGCGTGTACCGACGAAGTTGGAGCGTCGCACCCGCGATGTAGCGACCGTCGACGCCGCACTCCGGGTTGACTTCGGACGAGACACGGTCAAGCTGGGAGTCGGGATACTGCGTCTGCAACTGACGCTTGAGCGTTCCATCGGTACGGTCGTCGCCTGCGACGTACTGCATCGTCACGACGCGGTCGCCGCCACCCTGCTCGCGCGTGTATCGCATCTCGAACGAATGAGCTGGTGAGACGTTCTGGACTGACCGCGACAACCGGGGTGAGTCTGTCTCCACCGAATGCAGCGATTCGAGGACGTTCGTCATCGCCTCAATCCCGCCATTGTCCTTGTTCGGGCGCACGCTGATAGCGTCGCGTTCGCCTGGACTTGTCAGCGAGGTAGCGAGGTCGGCATCTATCTCCACCGCGTCGTACCCTGCTTCCTCACGTTGTTCCGTCCCGCGAAGCGAGTCGAGCAGGCCCATCAATCGTCACCTCCCGCAGCGGCGACCGTTCGGTCTTGTCCTTGGTCATCCGCGAGCGCCTCGTCGCCATCGTCACGCGACCATGATAACACCGCGTCCTCAGCGGGTGATGTTTCGACGTAGGTCGGAATCCACCCGGCAATGTCCTCAGCGTAAATTAGACACTCTGAGTATCCACGTCCGGATTTGCCACGGACGGCTTTCTCGCGAACGAACTCGCGTTGGGTCTGGTTCAGACCGAACTCTGCGAGAACATCGTCGTCGACGGCAGGTGTTCGGAAGATGTGAACCATCCCGCATTGCCCGCGAATCGTGTCACGAGCGTCTGTCTCCGAGTCAGCCGAGACAAAGTCTTTCGGGGATTGTGAGAGGAACCACAGACTTGCATCGTAGCGAGCGAACTCGCGAGCGGCCTTCTGCAACCAGTTTGCCGTGCGTGGGTTGTCGAGTAGGACGTGGGCCTCGTCGAGCATCAGCACCGTCTCACCGGGTGCGGTTTTGATTTTCTTGCGGACCTGTGAGAGCATCAGCATCAACATCGCGCTCTTTTCGGCGTCGTCGGAC
>NZ_QPLS01000036.1:0-1059 GCF_003665955.1 Halorubrum sp. Atlit-28R | reverse complement strand
TATAGTAGTTGCTAGAAATAATTACTCACTTTTGGAATCGAGAGTTGATCAAGAGCACTGTCGATCGCTGTTGTAAGTTCGTCGAGTGAGTCGAAAAAGCGGTTGCTGAGAGCTGCTTGGAGCTGTCTCCAGCATTCCTCGACAGGATTCAGTTCCGGCGAATATGATGGGAGCGTCACAAAGGCGAGGTCGTCACGGGCCGCGAGGTCCGTGACGGCCGATGCCTGAAAATACGGTGCTCCATCGAGAACGACAATCAAATCATCTTCAAATTCTTCACATAGTGCTAAAATGAAATGTTTTGCGTGATCAGCGGTAATGTACTCTGTAAATCGAGAGAAGAAGCGATCACCGTTTTCGGTGATCGCGCCCAGCAGACACGTCCAGTCCCGTTGACCAGATAATTCGACAGAAGGCCGCGTGCCGCGCGGAAACCACGCGGCACGCGGCTCAACTTGGACAGATTTCTTGGTTTGATCAATACAGACTACTGTGGCGTCCATTTCGCGCCGCTTTTTTTGATCTCGTCGTAAAACTCATCTTGCTCGTCTTCGTCGGATTCAGACGCTGAACGGCGTGGTTTTTGATAACTCAATCCCGCTTCTTTCAACAACCGCCGGCAGCTTGGGATTGAGTAGTCGACGCCGTACGTTTCTTCAAGATATTCTTGTGCGAGCGCCGGCGTCCACGCCGGCGCGTCAACGCCGATCTCTTCGGGTGATTCGTGGACTGTTTGTTCAAACTCTTTTTGCTGTTTTTCTGAGAGTTTTCGTTTCCGACCAGATCGGTGAGCATCTGTAACAGCTTGTTCAAGCGGTTCGTCGGTATCGAGTCGGTTGAGCCAGTTATAGATCGTTTTTCGCTCTGTGTCGTACCACTCGGCAAGTTCGGTTTGCGTGACGCCGTTTTTGTACGCGATCGCAGCTAACAGCCGTTGAGTCGGCTTGTTTCCATCAACATTGTCAAGCGCCTCTTGGAGTTCTTCGACGGAGATCTCGTTGAGGTGATCCATTACAGGCAACATATCTCTCTGAGTAAAAAGTTCTACCGACTACTATA
>NZ_QPLS01000035.1:0-1115 GCF_003665955.1 Halorubrum sp. Atlit-28R | reverse complement strand
CTTCCACGGGATGCCGCGTTCGACGGCCGAGTACATCCAGTCGTACTCGCGGGTCGGACGGAGCGTCCCTGGCACGGTGTACCTCTCGTTCAACCCGATGCAGGTGCGTGACCGCTCGCACTATCATCAGTTTCACCACTACCACGAGTATGAGGATCTGCTGGTGGAGGCAACCCCACTGGAGCGATGGGCCAAGTACGCCATCGAGCAGACCATCTCTGGCGTGCTCTGCGCCGCCCTGCTCCAGTACTACGACTTCACGCTGGCCGAAGAGATCAGCGGCCGACTCTACGACCTCAAGGGGCTCCAGGAGGCTTTCCACGAAGACCTGCTCACGAAGCAGGACATCGAGGGGTTCCTCTTAGATGCGTACGATGTCGTTGACACGGACGACGACGCGACCGATGCCGCGGCCATCTACGCCGACCGCATTGACGCCCTGTTCGACACGATATGGCAGTTCCTGCTCGCCGAGGAGGACAGTGGGAACACGTTCATTCCGAGCGTGCTCGAGCGCGGGCAGGAAGACGACTCGCTCCCCGGTGTCCGCCGACCGATGACGAACCTCCGGGACATAGACGAGCAGATTCCGATCGAGCCCGACACTGAGACCGCTAAGTCCGTTCACCTGTTCAATCAGTAATCATGACTCGAAAATACCAACAGACGGTGGTGTACGCATGAGTCAAAAAGAGGATGTTGAGATGGAGCGCGGTATCGCGCAGATTCTCTACAGCTTCGGGCCCGGGAATGTCTTCGACTACGGTGCCTACGATGTCTCGATGCGGGTGAAGGGTCTGGACGACCGCGACTGGAACGTCCAACCGGTCGAAGGGCTCGATCTAAAACGAATCAGGGGTGACATCGAGGGCCGCATCGGGCGGTTCCGAAACGGTGATCAACCTCCCTGGGAAACTATCAGCGAGTCTGACATTGACGCGTTCCGTCCTGTCAAAGTGTCTGCCGAGGTGTTCCCGCTGACGATGGTCTGTGAGAACTCCGACTGCCGACGGGTCGACATCCGGCAGAAGCCGAGCCACTACTGGGCGACCGACCATGACGATCAAAAACCAGGGCACTGTACCGCATGTGGGTCGCCACTCCAGCAACTCCCG
>NZ_QPLS01000034.1:0-1168 GCF_003665955.1 Halorubrum sp. Atlit-28R | reverse complement strand
CCCATTCACGCCCGTCGAGCACGACACCACACAGGAGGTCTACACGCTGCTCCACAGCATGAGCCACGCACTCGTCTCGACGGCGAGCGACCAGTGCGGGTTGGCCACCGAGAGCATCTCTGAGATGATCATGCCTGCCATCCCGGCCATCGTCCTGTACGCGAAGAGCGCGGAACACTTCGCGCTCGGCGGGATGGCCACCCTCTTCGAGACGCGCATCCACCCCTGGGTCGATCACACCATCGACTACACCGAGCAGTGCCTGCTCGACCCCCCATGTAGCCGAGATGAGACCGGTGCTGCCTGCCACGCGTGTCTTCACTTGAACACCGTCTCCTGCGAGTCGATGAACGAGTACCTCGACCGCCGTCGTCTGGTGGGCGGCTACGATTCCACTCCGTTCTGGGATATCTGAACGATGGTCAAGGCTGGAGACTTATCCCCGGAGACCGACCTCGATTTTACGATCGCCGACGTACTGTCGCCAACCCTCATCCAGGAAGTGCGCCGGTACCTCCGTGAGCAACATGAAGCCTCCGAGCGCGTGCGGACGAATCGTGCCGAGCTCAACGACGCGCTTGAAAACCAGCTCGGTCAGCGACAGGCCGAGGCCCTCTGGATCGGACTGAGCGCGAACGACGCTGCAGAAGAGGTGCCTGCAGGAAAATCCTACGTGGAGTACGACTTCCTCATCGACACCGGTGCGGCCCTCACCGTCCTGGACAAGCAGCTCGTTGCGGCCCAGTACCGCGAGCAAAGGCCCACCCAACCGGCCGATGAAGTGAATTTGGTTGTCACCATCCCTGATGAGGTGAGCCTGCTCAACGACGAAGCCGTGTCCCACACGGCCGGCCGTGTCCGCGAGCTCGTGTTGGGGGCGGAGGAGACTGTCCGGCTTGCCAACCCGTACTTCGACCCCGAGGAGTCCATCCTCAATGACCTTGCGAGCCTTCCCAAGCGAGGCGTCGACACTCGCATTCTGACTCGGGAGACATCGGATCCCGACCGGCAACTCGCCCGCTCGCTCAACAAGATCTACCACCTCAGCGGGGATAGACGCGACCGGCTCGAGGTTCGTGACCTCTATGAGCGAGACGAGCAGACCGGTTTCCAGCGGTTGGCCACGCACGCCAAAATCGTCATCGTCGACGACTCGCACTACTACGTC
>NZ_QPLS01000033.1:0-1213 GCF_003665955.1 Halorubrum sp. Atlit-28R | reverse complement strand
GGAGGCCGACCGTGAGGCCGTGACCCGGGACTTACAGCAACGAGGGGGTGACCTGTACGAGGAGCTCGACGAAGCCATTCGAGTCGCCACGCCCGACATGCTCGCCGAGGCCAGAACCTGCGACCGGGTCGTGCTCGCTGGCCCGCCGGGATGGCGCGACCGATGGGTTCTCAGAACACCCCACGCTCAGTCGGTCACCATCCTTGCGTACGAACATCAGCTGTCGCTGCTCAACTACCAGTTCGACGCGTTGAATGACGCCCTCAGGGAGACGACAGATCAACCCCGATACCGCGAGGCGGTCAAAACGGCTGCCGATGAGGAGGAGAACACGGCGTCCGTGGTCGAGCAACTTGACATCAAGCGTCCGGACATCGACCTCGGCGGTGAGAGCGAGGTTGCGGAGGGATACGAGATGGTGGAAAAACACGAACCCACCTCGGTCGAGGACATCATCGACCAGATGTCGGGCGCCGATAATTTCCGCACCTGGACGGATTCCTCAACCAGTTCGCAATCATCGAGAGACAACACCCCCGTCGACTGTCTGCGGGTTTGCTTCGAGGATGGTCGGTGGATGCCAGTCCGTCCCGAACACGGCCTTCACGTCATCGACGGTGAGGTCGGCGGCGTGACCAAGCGCGATGCCCGACACGTTACTACCGGAAACACACTCGTCCGCATCCGCCAGACGGACAACCTCCGCCAGCAGCTCTACGACCTGATCAAACAGAGGGGTGACATGCGGCTCATCATGCAGGCCAACCTCTGGAAAATCAATCTCAAGCAGGCAATCGAGGAGCATGACGACACGCTTGATGACTTCATCACGCGTGTGGAGGCCGAGGGCGCTGACTGTGGACGTAGCACCTATCGAGGATGGTATAACCGTAACGTGGACTACACGCGGTCGTACGAGAACATGAAGCACATCGCCGAGGCGTACGACCTCACCGCGGTCAACGAAGAGCTCGAGGACATCTGGGGTGCCGCCCACCAAATCAAGCAGACGTACATGAAGCTACTCCGCGAGCTGCGGAAGCGAGCATACCAAGCAACCGCCGGAGAGGACACTGACGAGGTGGTGCTCTCGGAGGAACATGACATCCGACTCAGTGACATCAACACTATTGACGAGCGTGGGAACAACCTCGTGGAGCGGCTCACCGTTGTCAATATCAGCGAGAATACGGTCGCCTCGCACCTACTCTGT
>NZ_QPLS01000032.1:0-1253 GCF_003665955.1 Halorubrum sp. Atlit-28R | reverse complement strand
GGTTTGTATTCGGTTTTCAAAGATTCAAAATAGTCTCTTATTACATCTTCATTTGCTTCTCTAGGCGAAAGACCATTTTCTTCTAACCATGGCACGAAGGCCACTTTACCGTGATAGCAAGCATCTAGTGCATTTTCATAGGAGCTTTCTGACTTATGAGTATAGTAGTTTTCAATCATCCATTTTATAGGATCATCAGGATTTGGGGAACCTGTACTACTCATTTTTATTAATACCGTATCCGCCCATTTTGTCAGTTGTTACCTCGCTGCTGTTATCATTAGCCATGCGATATACTCGATCCGTCATATCGCTCTTAAGTTCCGTAACGAATTCTTCAGCTAATTCATCAACAGTAACATAGTCTTTTTTGCTATCTTGCGTGAGCCGAATTAGCTCTGAAATGATGTCCTCATCAGTAACGTAGTTATCGTATTCACTTTGAGATTTATTAGACTCATTATCAGTACGAGGATCGAGAGCAGCAACATTACTCTCTCCTGCTGCTATCATATGCCTCAAGTAAGCAGCTCGATTTTCCCAAGTACCTTCTTTGGCTGCTCGATCTATTTCTTCTAGTCGCTCATCGGAAACTAGGAATCCAATGCTGGTTTTATTTTTGCGTGTCATGCTTAGATAGTCTGACCTACAATTTTAGTCCGTGTATATACCTATATACTGGAATAATATAGTGTTTATGATGTCACTAAAAATGTAAAAATAATGATTAGCAATACGGCGTAGGTCTATAAGTTAAGAAATTCGTACTATATACTGTGACTACGCATCCAGTCTGATTGACTAGGTGAAAATTGGAAAATAAAGCAGATTTAATTCGCCCAAATCAGACTCAGACACACATATAGGAGGAAAACAATAAATAGGTGTGGAATAGACCGGGTAGTATGATGGCTAATCAAGATACAATCACGACGACCGTGACAACAAATGAGAGGGGTGATGTACGAATCCCCGCAGCGGTTCGTCGAGCATTAGACTTTGATGGAGAAGAAGCCATCTTAGAAATAGAAGTCAAGTACAAAGGACCGTACAACAACGACTAGCCAATCAACTACCTGAAAAACTGCGACGTAGGCAATCGCATCATCCGTCTTTAGTTAAGCAAGAAATCGCGTGATAGCGGCGGCTTATCGAGGCATCTTTCGGAAATTAAGTAGAACATAGATAAGCACAATTACGGCGTGTATCGGGGGTGGATGCCGGCCAGTATCATCGCGTATATACGGGGCGAT
>NZ_QPLS01000031.1:0-1268 GCF_003665955.1 Halorubrum sp. Atlit-28R | reverse complement strand
TTGTCGAAGAGGTTCGCGTCACAAACGCGAACCTCGACGATCTCGCTCGACGCTACGCTGGCTCTCGTGCGGTCATCGAGGCGACCAGCAATTACTACCACGTCTACGATACGCTCGCGGAGTACTTGGACGTAACCGTCGCTCATCCAGGTAAACTGACGCTCATCGCTCACTCCGACAAGAAAACCGACCGCGTCGACGCCAAAGAACTCGCGCGGTTGCTTCGACTCAACTCCGTTCCGCAGAGTTACGTTCCCACCGACGAGATCAGGCAAGCCCGCGCACTCGTGCGCGGGCGACAGACCTTGGTCGAAGATCGGACCAAGTTCGCCAACAAAATCCACGGCTTGCTCGCCGATAACGGCATCACTCAGACGGTAAAACCGCTGAGTGTCGAGGGACGAGAGTTCCTCCGGGAACTCTCGCTCCCGTCTCCGTGGGACAGTCTCTTGGACTCGTATCTCGACGTGGTCGAGACGCTAACCGAGCAGATGACTCAGTTGGAAGCGGCGATTGAGGAGCGCGCTGGGTCTCTGAAGGAGACCCAGCTGCTGATGACCATCCCCGGTGTCAGTTACTACTCCGCGTTGCTGGTCTACGCTGAACTGGGTGAGATCGATCGGTTCGACGGCCACAAAGAGGTCGTGAGTTACATGGGACTGAACCCGACGATCCGCGAGTCCGGTGACTCGCGGATCGAGGGTGGTATCTCGAAACGCGGCTCAGGACGAGTTCGCTGGATCTTGGTTCAGAGTGCGTACTCAGCCGTGTACACGTGTAAAGACGCGTATCTAAGCACGTTCTTCCACCGGTTGAATCGTCGAATGAACTCGAAAAAAGCGATCGTCGCGACGGCACGAAAACTGCTCGTCTCGATGTACTACATGCTCGTCCGAGAGGAAGTCTACGATCCACCGGGGGTGAGCGCCTGAAGAAGGGAATCTGAGGAACGCCGGACCGGCGTTCCTCAGTGGCCGGATGAGGCCAGCGTAAGCGACAGCTCTAGCAAGACTCGTTCCGACCGCCTACCGGTTGTGGAGGTCTCAATCACCACGTTGTCCAGTGGTTTTTCACCGTTGAAGAACGAGAGACACGGAATCGTGCGAACAACTTTATCGCTAGCGGTGGTTAGTTGAGCCAGCAGAATCTCCATCAAGTCAGCACGCCACTTCTGTCAGATTCCGAGGAACGCAACGGAGCCGAGACGCGCTCTCCTCAGTCGAGGCTGATTGCGCAGCTCTCGACGTAGTCGATGTCCTCGATGGAGT
>NZ_QPLS01000030.1:0-1308 GCF_003665955.1 Halorubrum sp. Atlit-28R | reverse complement strand
CTATAACTGCTCGATGACCGAATCGTCATGCGGATTCTTACCGTCGGGCGTCGAAAGGCGATCTATGTCGGACATTAGATACTGCTACTACCCGCGGACACGCGCTCCGCCAGAGTTCGTCGACGAGGTTGTCGCTGCCTTCCAAGCGAACGGGGACGCGATCTCGACCGTCGACGACGACAATGGGCTCAAAAGCGACGACGTACTGGATGTCGTTCGCGACGATCTGGAGGCGGTCGGCTTCGACATCGAGGAGGGCAATAATAAGAAAGAAGGAATACCCTCCGCCCGGTCCTGTTTGGCGAGAATGGAGAGCCGGGCCTCCAGGTACAGCCGCCCCACGTCGTGATCGACCAGTAGGTCTCCACGCGATTGAATCCAATATCAGGGTCTTCTCACTCAACAAGTTCGGCGTCGACCAACGTGTTACAGCGGTCAGTCACCCGACCAGGACGAACCGTACCGCTGAGCTCGAAACCAACTTCCCACGAAGTCGCGGCCTTGTCCGAAGCCAACTGCTCAAGGATTCGCTCGTCGAGCTGTGTCATCCACGGGACGAACGACCGCATTCAGGTTGTACCTCCGTTCGACTCACCCGGGACCTCTCCGGAGCCGCTGGCGGTGACCTCGTCGGCGTCGTGGTCAATATACCGCCATTCCTGTGTATCAAGGCGACCGTCGAGATACGCTTCTCCATCGTCAGTAATGACATATATCCCGTTACCGAAATGTTTGGTTAGGCCCTCTTCGGTTAGCCGTTTACACCGTTTATCGATGTACTGTCGTGAGTAATTTATCGGGCCTTCGCGCTTCATCTCAGCCGGAGAACCAGACTCGTGTTCAGAGAGATATTCAAGAACCCTATCATCGACAAGGGCCATCCAGTCTCCGGAATGTCTCATGGAAGAAATACAGTTGCCCTTCGCTATATTATGACCGGATAGCAACTCATATTGATAGTAGCTTTATAGTAATTATCAAGCAATTATAAATGCTTGTAGCATAAATTAATGCTTACAGAGCCCGAGTGACGAACCCTCGGCTAGTGAGAGAATGTAGAAATCCCGGCCGCGGTGTCTGTAGCACCCGGCCAGGTCGGGTTCTGTGCTGAGACCACAGAACCATGCTGACGATGGCAACTGCGGGGCTTAAGCCCTACGCGACGACCGGAGAATCGAGCGAAACCGACGGCGGCTGCGCGTTCTGCCCGGCGCTGGCTCACGGCTTCGACGCCGAGGACGGCTCATGAGCGCGGAGTCCACCGCGGACCGCGACGCGCTTGCGGACCTCACCGCGTTCCAACGTGAC
>NZ_QPLS01000029.1:0-1326 GCF_003665955.1 Halorubrum sp. Atlit-28R | reverse complement strand
CTGGGACGTGCTTGGAGACGTCGTAGCCGGTCGGGAGCGACGGGGCACTCATTTATTCGAGCCATCATCACCCGGTACGGTGTTGCTTTCGCTTTTGCTCCCGGGGTCGGGGCACTATCCGGGCCTCGGTAAAGTTAAATGGGTCAGTCCTCCCGCTCCCACCATTCATCGATTTCTTGCGCGCCGATGTCCACGGTTGCGGTGATCCCGCACGAACAGTGGATGCCGACGGTGCCGGGGTGCGTCGTGATCGGGCCCTTCTCTTCTCCACAGCCCGGGCAGTTGACGCGGAAGATATCGCACATACATACCGATCCGTGTGGTCCGGGAAAGCCGCTCTGCTCAGCCTTAACCAACGACCGGTGGTAGAACTGCCTGCTGTTGGTTAAGGCCGAAGCCGCAGGACGTGGAGGTGATGGGGTCAGTGTTCATGATAGGCTACGTTATCCTGGAATCTGAACATACTCCCACCGGAAACCCAGTATCCACCACGCTTACACCTGCGAGAAGCCGTTCTTGTCGTCCTGAATCAGGGGTCAGACCGCCGAAGATACACTTCGATAGTGGAGTGTTTGCGGGAGACACTTCATTTCGTGACGTGTTGCGAAGATAGGGAATAATGCACAGGTTCGACGCCGACCACTCACCAAACAGAGTGCTCTTGCGTACTCCTGCTCACTGGTGAATAAGCCCGCTGACTCTGTTGATATTCTATTTTTCAGACAGATTTTCGCACGGAACAGCTGTTCACTGAAGATTGCATACCGTTTAACTGATTCAATTCTAGAGACAAGACGAAACGCTCTGCTGGTAGTCTCAGTAAGAATCTTGTCCCCTTTCCGAGCTAGAGCGACGAAGACGGTACCGGCGTATCGCTCCGTATAGTCCATAGCCAATCATTACAATCATCGGTACAATCACAACATCGGTGAAAAACGCTTCTATTCCATAAAAGTGCCAAACAATAAGAGGAATTCCAAGGATTGCAATCGGTGTTACGACTATTCGTGTTAGAATTGGGTCAATCGGAATCAACCGAGGTGTGATTTCATGAATAGACACATCAAGGCCCATCTGCTCAAGTTGTGATTTAATTTCGTTGATCTGTGCTGAGGAGATCGGCGTATCCGGTGGATGAGAGAATTTCCACTGAAAGTATTGTAGTTTTATGAGAGCTACGTCAGAAAATCGGATGATTAAGACATGATCGACATTATCAATCTCAACTGGTGAATAACTGTCAAGATTGTATGATTGCGATCTTATCAACGTTCGATTATCTGCATCGATCCGTAATTGAGAATTCACAAACTGGTGACTCAACCT
>NZ_QPLS01000028.1:0-1392 GCF_003665955.1 Halorubrum sp. Atlit-28R | reverse complement strand
ACTTCGGACGGTAGGTGAGACTGAAAGCGGACACATGGCCTACAGCGCCCTACAATCGGCGTTCAGTCAGTACGATAGGACCACGGTCTCGCGGCGATTGAACGAGAAGCTAATCGAGTATGGTCTTTGTGAGAAGTACGGCGCTCGCGGAAACCTACGAATCGAGATTCTCGACAAAGGAGCGTTGTACCTCGAAGAATTAGCCAAAGAGAAAGAGCGACAAAAGGCCCTTCAGGACTACGTTACGAACACCCCAAAACCAAACCACAATACCCGTGTAATCACGGACCGCCCTCGGGGAGGGAGGGAGGACGACCACCGACCGACCGCCGAAGGTGAGGCGTCGACGACGCCGGACGGACGGGTTCGCTTACCTCGGTATCACGGTGTGGACTATCTTTCGTACGCAGAGACGGTCTCAGCGGCGAAGACACCGCCGAAGAAAGGCGTTAGTGTGACAAACTACCCTGTCGAACCCAAATCTGACCGGGGAGAAGCCGGGTGGGGCTACCTTGAGGACGAGAATACGCTCGTCGTCTCTGCAGAGTACGACTCTGCCATGTCTCATGTGGTGATGATTGCACGAGCGTTACTCGATCCTAAGACGTTCGACCAGGTCCTTACCGAGGACCGTCTCGCGGAACTTGATGGACTAATCGAAGATGGGACGTACGTTCGTGGGTCTCGAAACCTCGGGTGGTTGGCTGACTCTGTCGACTCGGCGGGTGAGTACGTCGACGTCCTCGAGGACGCGAGAGACGAGCTACTCGACATGACGCGGTCACTTGCACATGAGGACTACGAGTGTGAGACGTCCGAGTACCTGAGTCGAATCACGAAAACGGCGATGGGTCTCGCGGGAACCGCGTTTCACGTCCTCGATTTACTCGATATTGACGTCGTTTGGGAGGCTCGCTTACCCGACTACAACCGACACCCGGAGCGATACGGGGAGGACAATGCCGAGTTGTTAGCAACGACGCTTGCGAAGAACGCGCCGATTGCGGCGACGTACGGGAACCACGTAGTCCGGCGACTGTTGTTTGAAGACCGAGACGAGAAGCGACGTCAGTCGTTCGACCCTGTCGTCGACGCGAGCAATCCGTATGCGAACCTGATTGCGTCGATCTCGGTGGTTGGTGACTTCGGGAATCGGGCGGACCACGTCGCCGGCGTAATAGAAGACCGACTGTCGAACCCTGGGGAGATTCACGAGGACGCGCCGGAGATTGCGCTCAAAGTCCCTGTGGTCGTCGAGCATGGTCCGAGTACGGTTGCACGAGTAACACGGGCAATGTGTCGGGCGAAAGGTCTCGACGCGACGAGAGACGCGATACGGCTATTCTCTGGGTTTGCACGGACACCGTACGACGTAGCCCACGCAATCGGGCG
>NZ_QPLS01000027.1:0-1346 GCF_003665955.1 Halorubrum sp. Atlit-28R | reverse complement strand
AATTAACCGTCAATTAATAATCAATAAATAGCCAAGAACCTTCAGGCGTGGGATGATATGCAAAATAAACGAGTTTTAGTCATTGAAGATGACATTGTAGTGGCACACTGATACTGGCCACCTGATCGGAAGGTGATATTCTCACCTCCCCAACACCACAGGTGACCCAATGGCAAAACATTTCACGGCAGAATTTAAGCTCGAAGCAGCAAAACTGGTTGTCGACCACGGCTATACCTACGTTAAGGCGGCAGAAGCGGTTAACGTCAGCCTTTCGGCTATCACCCGTTGGGTTAATAAGCTGCGACTTGAGCGCCAGGGGAAAACGCCCGCAGGGCTTCCTCTGACGCCCGAACAGCTCGAGCTGCGCGAAATGAAGAAAAAGGTTCAGCGCCTTGAAATGGAGAACGAAATCCTAAAAAAGGCTACGGCGCTCTTAATGTCGGACGCACTCAACGGTTCACGGTAGTCGACAGGCTGAGAGCGCGATATCCGGTCGCTGTGTTGTGCCAGACTTTTGACATCCATCGCAGCAGCTACAGGCATTGGCAGGCTTCAGCGAATGAGCCCGACGGCGAACGTGTGGTCAAGCTCAGCCAGGTCATGGAGGCCTGGAACGCCAGCGGCGGTTCTGCCGGCGCCCGAAGCATCGCGACTATCGTCAGCAGGGACTCTGGTGTCAAAATGGGGCGCTGGCTGGCCGGCAAGCTGATGAAAGAGCTGGATATTGCCAGTTGCCAGGTGCCGTCACACAAATACAAACGCGGCGGAAACGAACACGTTGAAATACCGAACTATCTTGACCGCCAGTTCGCGGTTACCGCGCCGAACCAGATCTGGTGCGGCGATGTGACCTATATCTGGACGGGCAAATGCTGGGCTTACCTGGCGGTGGTGCTGGACTTGTTCGCCCGTAAACCGGTGGGCTGGGCCATGTCGACGTCGCCGGACTCGGCGCTCACGGTCAAAGCGTTGCAGATGGCCTGGGAGCTACGAGGTCGACCAACCGGCGTTATGTTCCACAGCGACCAGGGCAGCCACTATACCAGCCGTAAATATCGGCAGGCACTGTGGCGCTGTCGGATAAAGCAGAGTATGAGTCGGCGGGGTAACTGCTGGGATAACGCCCCTATGGAACGGTTCTTCAGAAGCCTGAAGGCCGAATGGGTGCCGACGAAGGGCTACAACAGCTTCAGCGAGGCCCAGAGCGCGATAATCCGCTACATCACGGGGTATTACAGTGCCGTTCGGCCTCACTGGTATAACGGCGGTCTGACGCCAAACGAATCTGAGCGGCTGTACTACTTACAGTCTAATGCGGTGGCCAGTTTTAGTTGACCACTACA
>NZ_QPLS01000026.1:0-1515 GCF_003665955.1 Halorubrum sp. Atlit-28R | reverse complement strand
TGAGATAATCGACCCAGACGGTGTGTGGACGATCACGACTTCAAGTTCGTCGGCGTCAGGAGTTTCGCCCTCACGGAAATCGGCTGTACCAGTATTTATTCGGAATGTGATTGTCTGGCCCGCAGACCACATATCTATTCCATCCGATATGACTATATTATTTGTAGTACTATCTCCATTATCGATTAAATTATCAGGATCACCGTCAGCAAAATTTTCATTTTCGAATGATGGGCCATCAGCCGGAAGATCAACTAACCTGGCTTCAGTATCTACGCCAGGGCCAGTTGCCCGGACAACAATTTCTAATTCGTTAACCCGGACCCCATCACCGGCAATATGAGTGATCTTGACTAGTTGCTTGTCACCTGCGATTCCATCGGCAACTTCGAATTCGCCAGTTGTATCGGCAACATTCGGAGCGGGCTCAGTGATACTTCCTGCTACATCAAAAAAGAACACAGAGGCTGTCGCAGCTAAAATGACGACAATAGCGACCATAAGAATGGTCGAAATAACAGGGGTGACAGCGCGATCCTGCCGTTTCATTGTCTTATTTATTCGCTGCTCAGTGATATAATCACGGAGTTACTGCTGGCTGGATCCACTATGTTTCCTTGTCGGTGGAATGTTAAATTCCACAAATCACCGGTGACAGACGCCTTCATTCCTCTAGAACTCACCCGACAAGCTCCCCAGTAGTTGCTTCTTGGAGGCTCAACTGGCGTGGGCGTCTCCCCATTACCTCAGTCTCACATTCAACAAGGACACCACCAGCGACAGCAGCGTCCTCTCGATAACACGCTCTCGTAGTCACTGCCCACAGCGCTGGCAGCACCTCATCGAGTAACGGCCACGGCTCTGTGAGTTCCAGCAAGACATCGCCAGCGAACCCGGCTTCCTCTGGTGAGATTGGTCCGTCTGGCCCGTGATGCTCCCGGGCTGTCCGTAACGCTCCGGCCGCAGCGTGGACGTCGTTGCTGACGGTCGGATCGCTCACCCATCGCGGGTAGATATCCTGGTACCGCTCAGGAAGTTCTCCGTCATCCCGATCCGTCTCCGCAAACGACAGCTGGAGTCGATAGCCAGCGTCGACCTTCGCGACGATTCCAGCATCAACGAGGTCAGGGAGATGGTCACGAAGCGAGCGAGCCGACACACCGGCTCTCTCGGCGAGTGCTGACTGCGTTAGGAATTCTTCAGCGCCCGCGAGTGCCACGAGTGCCTTTCGCGGCGTCGACGACGCATTTCGGAGTACCTGCTCTGGAGACAGTGCTGCGATGATACGCCGGAGCTCTACAGACCGGATGTGTCGCGTCTCGGCTTCCGGCTCCAAGGCACGAGCGACGCCGTTCGCGATTGCGAGCGGTGACCGACACAGTCCGTGAAGCACCGATACTGCCTCGGGAGTTGTGAGCAGATTCTTCGCCTCGAGAGCTTCCTCAAGCAGATCCCGGTACTGGGCCCGACTCGTCGACGTCTGGACGGTGACGCGGACACCGATCTCGGGGGCGT
>NZ_QPLS01000025.1:0-1527 GCF_003665955.1 Halorubrum sp. Atlit-28R | reverse complement strand
GTATAATGCCGAGCGATTGGCGTCGACAGTGCTCGGTGGTGAAAGTCTGTTTACAAAATATTCGCCAGCAGAACCATATATTGACACATACACGAGTGGGAGCCACGGAGTGGGACTGTACATTGAATCAAAGAGTTGTGTAAACCGATATCCTTCAGGCTCATACGGCCGATTTAAGTTCTGGCGGCATCATCATGATGATCTTGTTGAGGATGCGGAGTGGTACACTATTCCCGACGTTCTTCACGTCTACTTTTTTGTTGTGTATGAAGTGATAGATGAGAGAGCACTGGAGGTAGGTAAGTTGGTTGCGCCAGTAGATCAGATTGATGACATTCTGGATGAATGGACTCTAGAGAATCACGAGACGATGGGACGAGCGTATTCGCGAGACACGTCGTGGAACCTCTTACTGAAGCGGTTGGGGGTTCCGAAAGGGGTATTTCGTGACCAGCGGATCATTGATCTCACTAATGGCCCCCCAAGAAAGTCCTCTGACAGCTGAGCACCAATAAAACACGCAATCAACGCTGGACGCCGCTTTTACGCGGTCAAAGCCATCTTCAGTACACAAGAGGACTTCTCTGACACCCAAGCTGTCCACTTGGGGGACAGTAGTTCAGGAGTCGTAGCAGGTCTATTCCTCTCGGCTTCGAGCGGGACCGTTCGACGTATTACGCAAGAATATAGACCGGTTGCTTGGTGGGGTTAACGTCGTGATAAACGTCGATGGAGAGGCGCTGGAGATCCCGACGGCGCTCGATGCCGCGCTCGCCTGGTGGAAGCCGTTGACCGGACTTGACCCAGCCGTGACGCGAGCACAGACACGCCGCGCGGCTGAATACCTCGCGACTACGGGTGAGCGGCTGGGGCGGACCAAGCTCATCGACGCGCTCGCGGACGGGAGCACACTCAACGCGGCGACATGGTGGGGGCGAGCAGTTGACCCCGGACTCCGGCAGCTCGCCGACGCGGAGCTCGTCGAGTATCACACCGTCGCGGATATATTCGGTGGGTCGGCAAAGAAGGACCATAGCCCACGATGACGACGCGGATCCCGAAGAAAGCGCCGGCGACGGTCCGGGGCCGATCCCGGAGAGCGACCCGCAACATATCGATCCGGCGGGCGACCTCGCCGACGCCGTCAAGGGCGGCGACCTCGACCTATCGCTCGCAGGTGACCAAGACGGCGAGGACCTCCAGGCGTTCGTCGACGCGGCCGAAAGCGGCGAGCTGGGGCCAGTCAATCCGGGACTTGAGGCATAGGTACGGATCGCCCGCGCACTCCTCAACGGCCTCGACGAGAGCCACGACGCTGGCGAGGACAAATGATAGCGCTGTCCCTCCCGGCCGACTACGGGATCTCGAAGCACGTCTCAGCTGGCTGTCGCGGTAGGTCGCGTGGTTCGGGTGCGAACGTCGGGGTTTTGTAGTAAACTACGACGATCGCCGGCCGCCGTGACACACTGAAGCGTAGATACATTATCTGATACTATATCGGTTCTAAACATACATGTTTTTGATATT
>NZ_QPLS01000024.1:0-1565 GCF_003665955.1 Halorubrum sp. Atlit-28R | reverse complement strand
GAGAGTGACGCCATCGCAGACGCCTCGCCACCGAGTTCGGATAGGTCACGGTTCACCCGCATGTCTGGTGGCATTGCTGTCCGATTTGCTTGTGCGGGAGGCCGGTTGCCGACGCCTTTGCGTGTCCAGTCGATGTTCGTCTGGTCGACTTCCTCTCCCGGAAGGTGGACTACCCCTGCGAGTTCTTCAACGTTCAGCGCGGTCTGGTCGTAGGAAAACTCACGGGCGGCAGTCCGCCGGGCGAGTTCCTTGACGCCCCGCTTCTTGAACGCGAGTGGGATGAACGCCTGCCCCGTCTCGTCGCTGTGGTACTGTGTCGAGTAGACGTTCGCGATCCCGTGGGCGTGGTGTTTCGCGATGTCTGGCGACGAGGCGAAGACCAGAAAGCGAGCGTTGAGGTAGTACGCCTGTTTGCCTTCCTGATTCAGGACGGCTTCAGCTGCTCGGAGGTCCTTTGCTGACGGGTCGTCCAATCGTGGATTGAAGTAGCTCCCGTTGACACGGCCGTAGGTGAGACTGTCGTTGATCTGGTCTGCGCTCCACTCGTGTAGTTTGAGCCCGTCAGTCCAGTTTCGACTCGCAGGGGTGAAGACGAACTGGACGATCGCGACTTCGTTCGAGTAGCCGACGAGTTCGCTCAGGACACTGCGAAGTGGGTCGGACTCGAACGCGTCGGGACCACTCGTTCCGCGGAGTGGCCGGTACTTCTCTTTGTTGAGTTCGAGTTTGCCACCGGACAGATACATCCCCGGTTCGATTTCGGGGAACGGTTTGTCGACGGGCTTGATCTCGGCGTTTGGATACAGCCCAGAGACTTGCTGGCGAAACTCGCGTTGGTGAATCCGGTCTGGAAGGCCGAAGTGGAATTTGACGGTCTCGTCGGTCAGGACAAGCTCGAAGGAGAACTTCTTCGGTCGCTCTCCGAGGTTGAATCGTTGCGCAAGTTCCGAGTGAGTGACGCCCTCGTTGTGGAACCCGGCGATGAGCTCTTCGGCGTATGCTAGTCCGTCTTCCTTCTTGTGTGGACGGACCCGATTGAGGCTGCCTGCGTACGAGTTTGCGGCGTCGTTGATCGTCTCGACAAACTCTTCGGTGACCTGTGGTGCGTCCGGCTCTCTGGCTCCGAGTTGAAGATGCCGGAGGTTCTTGAGCCAGTCTGGGAGCGTATGGTCGTGAATGCGGTTAAGTGGGTTTTGCATATTAGACAACCCCCTCACCAATTGAGTGTCCTACATGCCTGGGAGAATTAACTCGGCTAGTGAGATTATCACCGCGTGTAGACCTCACAAGCTCATTTTCGTGGTCCTGGCTGTCACTGAATCCAATTTGGTTGGACGAACCAGTGTGTAATTGAATTCCAGCTATCTGTGGGTCGTACGAGCAATATATATTTATAATCTCACAGATACTTTGTGTGTTAGAATTTCTGTCTATGGTTACTGATAATCTGTTCCAATGAAATTGGCTTGTAATTGGAAGGCCTTCGTATTCCCAGAGCCTCCCTAAAGAACGGTTCAGTCTCACTATTTACACCTGTGCGGAACGCTTGAGGGCAAATTCGGCAT
>NZ_QPLS01000023.1:0-1808 GCF_003665955.1 Halorubrum sp. Atlit-28R | reverse complement strand
TGAAAGGATAGGAACTGTTCACTAGACAAGGAAACTAGAATTGCGATTCCCGTGAGGACAACTGCAATGAGGGATGAAGATATACCAGTTGCTGCAGCTACAAAACTAGACATCCCATCCGGTTGAAAACTACCTGAAAAAGAACACCGAGCAATCGCTGTAAGTAGAGCTGCCCCGATAACCTCAAATGAAGTGACAATCCGGATAGGACCAAAACTACGTATTCGCTGAACGGTACCACGGTTGACCATAATTAGTCTCAGTACATCACAAAGCCGGTTAGTTGAGACGTCTGCTTGCTGAAGATGTGTCCAACAACCAGCAAACAGACGATGAAATCCACGAGGACCAGCTCCTTAACTTCCTCGTCAACTCTCTTGACGAGGAAGTTGCTCTCTCACTCGCTGAAAACGCTGAACTCGATGCTGAAGACATCTACGAGGTCCTCGTCGGCGCCTGCGCCGACGGGACCTCGGTCTCAACGCTCTGTGAGAGAAGCGAAGATGCACCCCACGAAAACTCCGTTCTCTACCATCTCCGCACTAAATTCGATCTAGAAACGCTCGAACAGGTTGGCAACATGCTCCTCCAGAAAGACGTTCTCGACGTCCTTCCCCAGCAGGTGGAGGTCTGCGCAGACCTCCACCTGCGGCCCTACTACGGCGACGAAGACGATACAGACGGCCTGTATCACTCACAAGCGAAGCGTGGAACCACCGCGTTTCACGCGTACGCGACACTGTACGCACGCGTGAAGAACAAACGCTACACGCTGGCGGTGCGCCGTCTCGAAGACGGCGACACCGCCAGCAGTGTCCTCGCAGAGTTCCTCGGTATTCTCGACGGCCTTGACCTCGGTGTCAAGGCCGTCTATCTTGACCGCGAATTCTACGACAGCAAGTGTTTGACGCTGCTTCAGGCGCACAACCACGCCTACGTCATGCCGATCGTCCGCTGGGGACGGACGATCAAGCGAGAACTCTCAGAAGGGTGGAGTCGCGTGATTCAGCACAGTCTGACGGCGAGACTCGACGGTCACAGCTGGACCGTCGAGTTTCCCGTCTACATCGACTGTACCTACCAGAACGGACGGTACGACGAACATGGGGTGGCGCGTCACGGCTACGCCGCTGACGCGCCGTTCATCGACTCACCACGAGACGCTCGATACCACTACGCGAAACGCTTCGGTATCGAGGCAAGCTATCGACTCTCTGAACAAAGTATCGCGACGACCTCGACACAAAATCCGGTTGTACGGCTGCTGTACGTCGTGGTGAGCTTGCTGTTACAGAACGTGTGGCGGTATCTGCACTGGGAGTACGTGGCGACGCCCCGCCGAGGCGGGCGTCGCCTCTGGCAGTGGCCATTCAAGGAGTTCATCAACATGATCCGACGGGCAGCGTGGACGGCCCTCGCGACGCGTCGGGCCGTCCCCGCGAACCGGCCACCGGACGACCGGTTCCACCGGTAACTCCCGACCGGGCTAGCCAACGGTGGGAGTGGCGACGCTGTCGCGTCGGCGGCAGCCGCCGCCGACAGCGACGGCTCTCCGCCGATCCGTCCATGATTCTCTCGTCGAAACCGCCAGTCCAACCGCTCCGCCACAGAACTCAGGCTTCAGAAACAGCTAGCCGAGGATGCTTTGTGAGGTACTGAGTCTTCGACGCGAGATTTGAGCCATTGGTTTTGGCAACTCTCTCGACATATCAACCGGTTCTTGTGAGTGTCCCATCTAGAGCTGATACTAACGAAGATTGAAGTTCGTAGATGTTGCTAGGGGCGGCGTGAACGCAGAGAAGGGCAGC
>NZ_QPLS01000022.1:0-1818 GCF_003665955.1 Halorubrum sp. Atlit-28R | reverse complement strand
CTGCGACGGCACCTCGCTTGTCTCTGTCCTCACCCTCCGGCGCTTCGAGTGTCTCGAGCTGTACGCCGACAGCGATCGACGCTGAAATCCCAGCCGATCTCACACACACACACCACGTCTTCAAGTGTCTCCGATGACCAGACAGCCGTTCTAATTGTCGACCTTACACACCACCCGTTCAAGTGTTCAACTATAACCACCGACGCGATTGCGTACAATCTGCTGCCGGTCCTGTCTAGGCCAGTTCGTCGTCAGGACAGTGCGTCCAACAAACGAGACACCAGTCGGGACCACCCACACTCCACTATTTCAAGTGTTCAAGTAGACAGTGACGAGTGCTACGTACGATTCCAGCTGATCGAGTCTCTATCACGTCTTCTCTTATTCTACTATACTCACAAAAAATGGTTTGCAGATGTGGTACGCAAACATTTGTGATAAATGTTAGCGTCGCACAGGGTCTCGGATATCCATCCGAAACCGGTCCCCCTACTCGTTCCACTTGGAACACTCGAAACGGTGGAGTGTCTGTGTGGGTCAGTCGAAACAGTTGAAGCCCCGGTTTTATATGGTATCTGTGTATGAAACCGATATGGACAATCTCGGTCACCTCACGCCCGAGGATGAAATCTTCCTCGATGAAGACGTTCTCCGGGACGATTACGATCCGTCCCGTATCCTCGAACGCGATGAGGTGTTGAATCGCTACCTCCAGATGTTCTCCGAAGTGATTCGTGGAAAGCGACCGCGTAACGTGTTCGTCTACGGACCGACCGGTGTCGGGAAGACTGTTGGCACCCATCTCGTGCTCGATCGTGTTCGCGAGGACGCCGATGGCGTCGACGATGTCGACGTGACGGCCGTCCAAATGGAATGTCGTGACCTCAATACGAGCTATCAGGTCGCTGTGAATCTCGTGAACGTCCTCCGGGAGTCGACGCCCCGATCGAGTATCTCGACGACAGGCTACCCCGAGGGAGACGTGTACGACATGCTGTTCGACGAGTTACGTAAGGCCGACGCCACGCACGTTCTGATCGCACTAGACGAAATTGACAATATCGGAACGAGTGATAACGTCCTGTACAAGCTCGGACGGTGTAACAATCGTAATTCTGCGAAATTTGTCGATCCCGACGATACGAAAGTCGGACTCATCGGAATCACGAACGACTCGACGTTCCGCGACTCGCTGGATCCACGAGTCAAATCGACGCTCTGTGAACACGAGATTCATTTCCCACCGTATGATGCGAACGAACTGCGAACGATCCTCAAAGATCGTGCCGCCGACGCATTTCATGATGACGTGCTGACTGACGATGTGGTTCCGATAACGGCCGCATTCGCCGCAAAGCGCTCTGGATATGCCCGGACAGCACTCGATCTGTTGTATACCGCTGGCGACCTGGCGCGCACCAGTGATGACGATATCGTTACTGCACAGCACGTCCGGCAGGCCGAAGAAGAGATCCAGCAGGGCGCGATTGTGAGCGAAATTGCATCATTATCGCCCCAAGGTAAACTCGTTGCGTACACTCTGCTTGCACTCGATAACGAAGGCGAACTACCCGCGAAGATGGACGCCTTCTACGCGTGGTACGAACACGCCGCACGGCTCGCAGAGACTGATACGGTCACCGCCCGGACGGTCCGCGATCTGTTGAATGACCTCGTGATCAACGGCGTCGCGAAGATGGAAGAGATCAACCGCGGCCAGCGCGGTGGTCGCCATTACCGCTACTCGCTCGCGGCACGCCCTGAAATGATCGTTGATGGTCTCACCGAGGAGGATACAATAACCGAACTGGATGAACA
>NZ_QPLS01000021.1:0-1845 GCF_003665955.1 Halorubrum sp. Atlit-28R | reverse complement strand
GGTAGTAGAATCCGGTATTCGACTACAATATTCGTTTGAGAAGCCGATTCTCAGTTACCAAATACGGAGTTCTTCATAATCTGCTGTAGCCGCGGCGAACATTAGCTACACCGTAGTAGATTTGATAAGATCGTCCAAATCTGATAGAAACGGCGTGCAAGATACAGAGGATGTAGTCAGCACAGCGATACCGTCAGAAAAACTCGGGTCGCCACATGGGGTGCCATGGTGCCTTACAGACAATCAGTTCACGCTCTTCGAAAGCTCAGCCCCTGCCTTGAATTTTACCCCGTCCGACGCACTCGAAGCGTTCATCAAGTGTAGCACAGGCGCATCCATCGCCACGTGCGTCAGGGACACCCGACCGCCACCGCCCCCTCCAGACCGGAACCGAAGAAAGTCACTCACCATAGGGTCCTCAGGGTTAAACGAGTCCGCCGAAAACACTCCCGCTTTGACCAACTCATCGACTGTTCCTGAGTCCATTCTCGCTCCTCGACGAGCACGCTCACTCAGCCTTGCTCGCGCCACTAAGTCACTGAGCACATCTCCATCAGCAGAGTAATCAAAGCAGCACTCGATACCAACCACCTGCGCTGCCCCGGCCATCGACAACACCGTCGTCGAATTCTCGTACAACGCAGCATCATCGATAATCCACCCACCCGAGTAGACGAGCTGCCCGTCGCTTCGCCCTCGACCCACGTACATGAGAGCCGGAACCATCTCCGGACACCCCGGAGGCTGAACCATCACCTGCGCGACTGTCAAGTCGACAATCCGACCCTGCGCATCTATTGTCGTCGGTGAGTCACGTGCTCGCTTCCCCCACGCATCCAACCCCTCCGGCTCGAACGGCTCACCCTCAGCCGGACACACCAACACAGACGCACCACCAGCAGACGGCGGAGAGTTCGTCACAACAATATGACCGTCAGCAGTGCGCTCAGTCCCGAGTCCACCGCCCGTCGCCACAGGCCCCGTCATCTCCGCGACAAAGTGGGGCGTTTCCCCGCACACCGCACCCGGGGACACAGTGGAGTCGTCATCGTCACAATCACCACTCTCATCCGGACCACTCGAACCGTGCTGATTTTTCCCCCACGAGTAAATCCTTCCCTCACCGTCGGACCGACCCGTCAGGTAGGCGAAGAGCCGCTTCGGTGTCACCGCCTCACGAATACTGCTGTTCCCACCCGGAACCTCAGCATCAGGCAGACACACTGAGAACCGCTCCGCAACAACAGGTTTCTGTTCAAGATACCTGAAAAGCTCCGCCTGCTCACCCGGACTGAACGACCCTGCTGTGTCAAACCCGACTGGTGGAAGCAAGTAATCTCCAACGAGGATATCGTTTCCGTCACCACCACCGTCAAGACCGAACGCGGCCCACTCACCGTCCTGAGCGTACTCTTGCGCTCGGACAACGTCTGCCTCTCTATCTACGACGTTCGCTAATGCCGCGACACAGGACTCATCTGAACACCGCTCGAGCACTGCCCGCATCTCGGCCAGCACTGCTTCCATGTCGCCCAACGCCTCAGTAATCTCTTTTTCCGTTTCCGGATTCCGCCCTGTCCGCGCACTCCGCTTCGATATCGACGTGGTAGCCGCAGTCGTCGCCTCTTCAAGTTGTGCGTCAAGTCGCGAGATGCGCCGGAACGTCTCATCGTCGTCGCCGATATCGTCGTCGATGATATCGCTGGGTCCCGCGATACTCCGATTACTCCGGGGCGAGTTGTAGTCCTCACCGCGAACGTCATCTTCAACGGCATCGGCATCGGCATCCTCGTCCCCGTCAGCCCGGATTGTAGACTTGTTACTCCGAGAGTTGTTGTAGTTCGC
>NZ_QPLS01000020.1:0-1873 GCF_003665955.1 Halorubrum sp. Atlit-28R | reverse complement strand
CGACACTCTTGACCACGAACAGGGCGACCCGAAACCTTGGGAAGCTGTCTTCCGAGCGCACGTGCTCCGCTGCGTGAAGGGCTGGAACAGTGAAACAACTCTCTGGAAATATCTCAAACAGAAGCCGTTTCTCAGCACGCAGCTCGGCTTCGACGGCATCCCTACTCAGTCCACACTCTGGCGGGCTTGGAACGGCCGTCTCGAAGATGTCCGCGACGCCGTTCGAGATGCTGCTGAGGTCGTCGTGGATATCGCTCGATATCACGATATTCCTGCGCCCGAACCCTCGTTTCTACCCAACCAGCCGACGGATACAGTCACACGTTCAAAAAGCAAGGATACGCTCGCTCGTGAGAAGGCCCGCGAGGTTTGGAAGGGTGCGAAGCCCATCGTCGAGGACTGTTTCCACCTTGACCGCAGCAGAAACGCAAGTATACCCGAAGGCGCATTCTGGGAACAGCAGTCATACCTCGGGATGCGGACTGATATGCACCCGAACGACGGCGCACAGTCCTTTGCCGTCGACTCCACCCGATCGAAGACGCCGTCTGTCGACTCCCACCGGCTCCAGACGAAAGATCTCGGCGTCGGACGTATCCGGACTATGCTCCGGGAGACTAGCCGGACACTCGTTAAGCAGGCGAAATCCAAGGACAAGATGGGCCGCAAGCAGATGGCAGCCATCGACATCACGAAAGGCAACCCGTGGGATGGCGAGATCACCCGAGATCGGAGCGGACAGAATCAGGAACCGTGGATTCTTGGGTACAAAGGCGATGACGGGCCGTTCTTCCAGTGGGCAGTCATCAAACTCGTCGGTCACGATGTCCCGCTCATACTCGATGCCGTCCCAGTTGAACGCGGCCGGAAGCGAGCAGATCTCGTAGACGATCTGCTTGATGGTGCGACAGATATTGTCCCCGATCTGGACCTCGTGATGATGGACCGCGAGTTCGCCAACGATGGCGTGAAAGACGCCTGCGAGAAGCACAACGTTCACTACCTGAATCCGGGCGTTGTGCGCTCCAGCAGCGACCACGAACACCAGATTGCCAAGCTCGCCAGCGAGAACAGAGACTTCGACGTGGTCAAGCAAAGGCGTCTGGACGACGGGCCAGCACGAAAGGCAGTCTATCTCCCGAAGCGCGAGTGGGAACGTGAAGACGAAGATGACGATGAGAATGACGTCACGATTCGGCAGGAACTTATCGAGGAGTTCGAAGATATTGGCGAGACAACGCCGCTCTCAGAGGACCGCGGCGGCAACTCACCGCTGGGAAATCTCCTTGATGAGGTGCGTGAGGAAGAGGAGATCATGGAGCCAGCGCGGGTTGAAGCACCAACGGTGCCGTTCGAGACGAATCTTCCGTGGGTGGATGTCAATCCTTCGGACGACCGGGAGATGAAACATCAGATTGGGCGGCTGATGGTCCGATACAAGCGCCGGTGGGGCATCGAAAACGGGTTTAAGAAACTGAAGACGTTCCTCGCGGAGACACAGTCACCCGACCACCGGTTCCGGTACTTCAACTTCGCGTTCGCCTGCGTGTTGTACAACTGCTGGCGACTCGTGGATATCCTCGTGCAGTTGGAACTCCACGGTGAGGTCGGCGACCAGCCGGCGGTCTCTTCGAACTCGTTCCTGACATTTGCCAAGAAGAACTACGGTCTCGATCCACCCGACTAATTTCTTGTCTCCTCTGAGTTTGCTTGATCGTGAGCGGCAGCGCTGACCTAATCGGCGATTTTCTATCGGAATTGTGAACGCTACGCGATAGGTCTCTCAGAAACGCATTTCGAGGCCCGCTCGGCCACTTCTTTCAGATGACTTAGCCTCGAAACCTGTGCATCATAGACCCATCTTCGCAACATC
>NZ_QPLS01000019.1:0-2120 GCF_003665955.1 Halorubrum sp. Atlit-28R | reverse complement strand
TGACATTCGCATTCAGGTTGACCGAGACGACGATGAGCTGGTCATCAACGCTAGTCTGGTCAACACCCACGGAACCGACTACCCAGACGCCACAGACTACCAGTACAAGATGTGGCGCGCGTTCCTGTTTGATGTCGGCGTCGAGGCCACCGTCGACGACACCTCAGTTATCCCGTTCCGACTGGATGAAATTCGTGATAAGTACCAGTACGACGGTCGAATGTACGCAATCGGGGAAAACTGTGCTGCCGAGCCGACCTACCCTGAGGAGGCCCGCAGCCCAATAGCCGACCCCGACCCGACGGGGGTTCAGACTGCCACCCTCCCGGTCTACAAGCAGGCGAAGTACCTCCCGCGGGAGCCGATTCCCGCGCGGTTCGATGTGCTTGCCGGACAGGCTCAGATCCAACCAGATGAGATCGACCCCGAGTTCGATGTCGATGTCCCCATCGGACTCGACGGTGTTTTGCGGCTAATTGAGGAGCAGATGGCTGCCGCGGAGGAGGACTACGAAGCTATCCGCGACGAGGTGTTGGAACACAAGTCCGACGAAGCAGAGACGCAATTCGAAGACGCGTTGGAGGATTTCCGCACGGAGCGTCAGCGGTTCCACCAGGGCCGGAAACTCATCGAGAACGACGAGCGTGTGCGGCGGGCGTTCAAACTCCTGAACGAGACCTTCACCGACGAGCTGCTCGGGGACTTCTCCTCGTGGCGTCTGTTCCAAATCGTCTTTATTGTGATGACTATCCCGGACATGGTGAAACAGGCCAACCCGGAGCGGGACATCGAGGAGAGGCTCGATACAGCGGATATCATCTACTACCCAACCGGCGGCGGCAAAACGGAGTCCTACCTCGGACTGGTCACGTTCACCGCCTTCCACGACCGACTCCGGGGTAAACATTATGGGACGACCGCGCTCACAAAGTTCCCGCTCCGCTTCCTCTCGCTCGATCAGCTCGAGCGTGCCGCCGAGGTGCTCGGGCAGGCGGAACTCGTCCGACGCGACCATGACATCGACGGCGAGCCGTTCAGCGTCGGGTACTTCGTCGGGAGCAATAACACGCCGAACAAGTTGATGAACCAGCAGCAGTACGATCGGGAGGACAGAATCGCCGACGCGAAGAAGTCACCCGCCAACGAGAACGAGGAACACGAGTACCTCATCCTCTCGGAGTGCCCGTTCTGCGGCAAGGAGTCGGTCGAAATAGACGGCGACCACGAGCGGGCGCGAATCGACCACATTTGTAACAATACGGCGTGCCCGTGGGTTAACGACCACGACGGGGAGTCCGCATCGCTCCCCGTCTATATCTCCGACCGGGAGGTCTACCGGCACGCTCCTACCTTCGTCGTCAGTACTATCGACAAGATCTCGATCATGGGAATGCAGCGGCGGTTCAGGACACTCTTGGGGGCGATCAAGACACGGTGTCCTGACCACGGCTTCTCCGGTGAGGAGCGATGCCTCGTCGACGACTATGACTACCCTGACAAGCACACCTGCGACAACGACGATCTTGAGTCCGCCGACCAGGTCGACCCACCGTCGTTGGTCATCCAAGACGAACTTCACCTTCTTCGCGAGGAGTTCGGCTCGTTCGATTCTCATTACGAGACGCTCATCCAGACACTGGCCAACCGTCTTAATGATGGATGGGACGTCAAGGTGGTGGCGGCTACTGCGACCATCCAAGGGGCCGAGCGGCAGGTTGAGGCCCTCTATCGCAAGGAGGATAACATCTTCCCAGCTCAGGGTCCACGGCTCAAGCAGTCGTTCTACGCGTACGCTCACCCAAGGCGGGTTGGGCGCAACATGATCGGCGGCATCCCAAGGAACGTCACGCGGTCGCGAGCGATCAACCGAATTCACGAGGAGCAGGCCCGAATCGTTCAGACGCTGATGCAGGAGCCCGAGCGTCTGGCGGAGGCACTCCGCACCCCCGAGGATCGCCTCAGGGAGTTCGGATACGAGGAGCTGAACCTCCCTGACGGCCAAAAAGCCCTCCACGAACGGCTCCAGGCAATCCTCGACAACTACGAGGTACAAATCTCCTACCACTACGCCAAGGACAACACGCAGCTGATGAAGCGATCGGTGCGGACGATGATCAACG
>NZ_QPLS01000018.1:0-5082 GCF_003665955.1 Halorubrum sp. Atlit-28R | reverse complement strand
GCCGGGAATCAGGCTCGAAGGACATACATTCCGGTTGATCCTGCCGGAGGCCATTGCTATTGGGATCCGATTTAGCCATGCTAGTCGCACGAGTTCAGACTCGTGGCGAATAGCTCAGTAACACGTGGCCAAACTACCCTTCGGAACACAATACCCTCGGGAAACTGAGGCTAATAGTGTATCCCATACCACCACTGGAATGAGTGGTATGCCAAACGCTCCGGCGCCGAAGGATGTGGCTGCGGCCGATTAGGTAGACGGTGGGGTAACGGCCCACCGTGCCAATAATCGGTACGGGTCATGAGAGTGAGAACCCGGAGACGGAATCTGAGACAAGATTCCGGGCCCTACGGGGCGCAGCAGGCGCGAAACCTTTACACTGCACGACAGTGCGATAGGGGGATCCCAAGTGCACAGGCATAGCGCCTGTGCTTTTCGGTACCCTAAGGCGGTACCAGAATAAGGGCTGGGCAAGACCGGTGCCAGCCGCCGCGGTAATACCGGCAGCCCAAGTGATGGCCGATCTTATTGGGCCTAAAGCGTCCGTAGCTGGCCGCGCAAGTCCATCGGGAAATCCACCTGCTCAACAGGTGGGCGCCCGGTAGAAACTGCGTGGCTTGGGACCGGAAGGCGCGACGGGTACGTCCGGGGTAGGAGTGAAATCCCGTAATCCTGGACGGACCGCCGATGGCGAAAGCACGTCGCGAGAACGGATCCGACAGTGAGGGACGAAAGCCAGGGTCTCGAACCGGATTAGATACCCGGGTAGTCCTGGCCGTAAACAATGTCTGCTAGGTGTGGCTCCCACTACGAGTGGGTGCTGTGCCGTAGGGAAGCCGCTAAGCAGACCGCCTGGGAAGTACGTCCGCAAGGATGAAACTTAAAGGAATTGGCGGGGGAGCACTACAACCGGAGGAGCCTGCGGTTTAATTGGACTCAACGCCGGACATCTCACCAGCATCGACTGTGGTAATGACGATCAGGTTGATGACCTTATCCGAGCCTCAGAGAGGAGGTGCATGGCCGCCGTCAGCTCGTACCGTGAGGCGTCCTGTTAAGTCAGGCAACGAGCGAGACCCGCACCCTTACTTGCCAGCAGTACCGCGAGGTAGCTGGGGACAGTAGGGGGACCGCCGTGGCTAACACGGAGGAAGGAACGGGCAACGGTAGGTCAGTATGCCCCGAATGTGCTGGGCAACACGCGGGCTACAATGGTCGAGACAAAGGGTTCCAACTCCGAAAGGAGACGGTAATCTCAGAAACTCGATCGTAGTTCGGATTGTGGGCTGCAACTCGCCCACATGAAGCTGGATTCGGTAGTAATCGCGTGTCACAAGCGCGCGGTGAATACGTCCCTGCTCCTTGCACACACCGCCCGTCAAAGCACCCGAGTGAGGTCCGGATGAGGCGTTCCACGAACGTCGAATCTGGGCTTCGCAAGGGGGCTTAAGTCGTAACAAGGTAGCCGTAGGGGAATCTGCGGCTGGATCACCTCCACCGACCCGAGACTCGCCCTCTGGGCGAGCTCACCTTACGACCGTCTTTCTAAGACGGTCACTACTCATTCGCACTGGTCTGTGTAGTCCACCACCCACCGGCTTGGACACTTCAGAACGACCACGGCTCACGCAACACGCGAGACAAGAGCCTTCCCTTCGGGGAAGGTGGGCTCATAGCTCAGCGGTAGAGTGCCTCCCTTGCAAGGAGGATGCCCTGGGTTCGAATCCCAGTGAGTCCATGTCCGTCCGAAGCGAATCCGTCCCCTTAAGTGGGAGACGCGACTCGATTCGGACACGACGACCGATGCACCATCCCGGGAAACCGCGGATGGGAAGGGTTCGACGAACGCCCCGTCACACCCGGGGCGATTCAATGACAACCGTGTATACGTGCGATCCAGACGTCCACTGAACTCATCCGAGTTCGTGGAACGTCAGTGAACCATATACAGTCGGAACACTCTGATGAGTGTTTCTGACACCGTCAGCAACTCTCCTTCGAGAGTTCGTTGACACACTACTGGCTACTGTGCCAGCTGGTGAATGGCTCGGCTCGAGAGCCGACGACGGACGTGCCAAGCTGCGAAAAGCTCGTGGGACCCGCATGGAGGGTAAGAACACGAGATCTCCCAATCGGAATCCGTTCAACAATTGCCACGCGCAATAGGGAACGCCCTGAATTGAAACATCTCAGTAAGGGCAGGAAAAGAACGCAACAGCGATGTCGTCAGTAACCGCGAGTAAACGCGACACAGCCCAAACCGAAGGTCTTCGGACCAATGTGGTGTTCGGGTTGACAACCAAAACGCGACCCTCTCTCAGAAGTCTCCTGGAACGGAGCGTGAAACAGGGTGACAACCCCGTATGAGAGAACAGTACCGTTGGCGTCAAATCCAGAGTAGCAGGGGTCGGATATCCTCTGTGAACACCTCAGGCATCCCCTGAGAAGGCTAAACACTCCTCGAGACCGATAGCGAACAAGTAGCGTGAGCGAACGCTGAAAAGCACCCCGAAAAGGGCGGTGCAATAGGGCCTGAAATCAGCTGGCGATCGAGCGACAGGGCGTACAAGGCGATTCTCAAAACGACCGAGGAGCGATCCTCCAGTAGGAAGAGAATCGAGCCGGCGTCGTGTCGTGCGTTTTGAAAAACGACCCAGGGAGTGCACTTGATTGGCGAGTCTAACCCGTGAACCGGGGAAGGCGCAGGGAAACCGATACGGCCGCAGCACATTCGTGCGAGGGCCACCGTGTTCAAGCGCGGGGAGTCAATCGGGTGCGACCCGAAACCAGGCGATCTACGCGCGAGCAAGGTGAAGCGTGGCGAAAGCCACGTGGAGGCCTGTTAGAGTTGGTGTTCTACAATACCCTCTCGTGACTCGTGTGTAGGGGTGAAAGGCCCATCGAGCCTGGCAACAGCTGGTTCCAACCGAAACATGTCGAAGCATGACCTCTTCCGAGGTAGCCCGCGGGGTAGAGCTACCGATTGGATGACCCGCCTCCGAGAGGAGTCGGCCATCCTGTCGAACTCCAAACCCGCAGGCGCTGTAGACGAAGGGAGTCCGGTGCGCGGGGTAAGCCTGTGTACCGTGAGGGGAACAACCCAGAGCCGGGTTAAGGTCCCAAAGTGTAGATTAAGTGCGATTCGAAGGTGGTCTCAAGCCCTAAACAGCCGGGAGGTGAGCTTAGAAGCAGCTACCCGCTAAGAAAAGCGTAACAGCTTACCGGCCGAGGTTTGAGGCGCCCAAAATGATCGGGGCTCAAATCTACCACCGAGACCTGGCCGTATCCGTCAAAGGATAACCGCGTAGGTTGGCGTACTGGTCGGACGGAAGCCCGGGCGAGAGCTCGTGTGGACCGTCCAGTAACGACAATCCTGGTCACAGTAGCAGCGATAGTCGGGTGAGAACCTCGACGGCCTGAAGAGCAAGGGTTCCTCGGCACTGCCGTTCAGCCGAGGGTTAGCCGGTCCTAAGGTGTACCACAACTTGACTACACCGACGGGAAGCTGGTTAATATTCCAGCGCCATCGTGCAGTAAACGCCGACGCCGTGTGGAACGCTGAGCCGGGCACTCGCCCGGTCGAATCGCGGAAACTCGTGGAAACCGTCACGGTACGAAGCGAGCGAAACGCGAGATAGCGAAAGTCAGCCGTACATAGGGCCCGTGAAAAGGCAAGCATGATGTCCGTACCGAGATCCGACACAGGTGCTCTGCCAGCGCAAGGCAAGGCCTGTCGGGAGAACCGACGTTAGGGAATTCGGCAAGTTAGTCCCGTACCTTCGGAAGAAGGGATGCCTGCTCTCGACGGAGCAGGTCGCAGTGACTCGGGCGCTCCGACTGTCTAGTAACAACACAGGTGACCGCAAATCCGCAAGGACTCGTACGGTCACTGAATCCTGCCCAGTGCGGGTATCTGAACACCTCGTACAAGAGGACGAAGGACCCGTCAACGGCGGGGGTAACTATGACCCTCTTAAGGTAGCGTAGTACCTTGCCGCTTCAGTAGCGGCTTGCATGAATGGATAAACGAGAGCGCCACTGTCCCAACGTTGGACCCGGTGAACTGTACGTTCCAGTGCGGAGTCTGGAGACCCCCAAGGGGAAGCGAAGACCCTATAGAGCTTTACTGCAGGCTGTCGCTGAGACGTGGTCGCCGATGTGCAGCATAGGTAGGAGTCGTTACAGAGGTACGCGCGCCAGCGCGCCACCCAGACAGCATTGAAATACTACCCGTCGGTGACTGCGACTCTCACTCCGGGAGGAGTACACCGGTAGCCGGGCAGTTTGACTGGGGCGGTACGCGCTCGAAAAGATATCGAGCGCGCCCGAAGATCATCTCAGCCGGGTCGGGAATCCGGCGAAGAGCGCAAGAGCAAAAGATGGTCTGACAGTGTTCTTCCCAACGAGGAACGCTGACGCGAAAGCGTGGTCTAGCGAACCTACGAGGTTCCGGAATGGGACCCGTAGATGACAGAAAAGCTACCTTAGGGATAACAGAGTCGTCACTCGCAAGAGCACATATCGACCGAGTGGCTTGCTACCTCGATGTCGGTTCCCTCCATCCTGCCCGTGCAGACGCGGGCAAGGGTGAGGTTGTTCGCCTATTAAAGGAGGTCGTGAGCTGGGTTTAGACCGTCGTGAGACAGGTCGGCTGCTATCTATTGGGGGTGTGAGGTACCTGACGTGAACGAACGTATAGTACGAGAGGAACTACGTTTGGTCGCCACTGGTGTATCGGTTGTCCGGAAGGGCAGATGCCGAGTAGCCACGCGACACGGGGTAAGAGCTGAACGCATCTAAGCTCGAAACCCACATGGAAAAGAGGTACCACCGAGGTCACTCGTAGAAGACGAGTTCGATAGACTCGGGGTGTACGCACCGAGGCAACGAGGTGTTAAGCCCACGAGAACTAACAGACCGAGCCACATTCATTGGCGCTGACGCGCCACGAACTCGCATGAGTTCAGGCGGTATCTGGATCGCACGTATACACGGTTGTTTCGAACCACGACCGACACAGGCGTCGCTCATAGAGCGTCTCGGTTCGACTCCGAGAGTCGGCATGAAGGCGGCCAGAGCGGT
>NZ_QPLS01000017.1:0-7091 GCF_003665955.1 Halorubrum sp. Atlit-28R | reverse complement strand
ACTGATAATCTGTTCCAATGAAATTGGCTTGTAATTGGAAGGCCTTCGTATTCCCAGAGCCTCCCTAAAGAACGGTTCAGTCTCACTATTTACACCTGTGCGGAACGCTTGAGGGCAAATTCGGCATGCTATGCTCATATTTCGATTCTCGATGATTATAATTGCATGGGAGTCCACAGAAGTTCAAGAAAAAATATATTTACGGGATAGAGTGTGAATCGTCTCAAACTCAGGCCCTGGGCACTCGGCCTGCTCAATCTGTCGATGTCTAACATAGATTTATTATGGCAGCGTTTCGATCGATTCACAGAATTTCGCAAACGACTGAAACGGGTGAAACGATCAAAGCGTCCGAAACAGGCGGCACGACTGACACGCTCGTCCCCAGCGATGAGGGGTTCGTGCTGCGTGAGAACTGGAACGGGCGGAGAATCTACCTCTCGGGCGACGACGTCGACGAACTTGACATCCGCTACCCCGAGTTCAACGTCGAGTGGCAGCGTGAACACGGCGAGCAGCTACCGAAGAACGAGAAGTTCTACCCAGCAGTGGTCCGGGCGGGGCTCTCCAGGACGTCGATTGAAGAAGAGCTCGGCCTCAAGGGCTAGCTGTTATAATCTATAACCCAAGTTGGTCTGCCATCCATTTTCTCCAGCCTTCCCGAGCATCGATTCCCCAGTAGCGAACATCGTCGTGTCTTCGACGTACGCATCGAACCCATCTTCTGGTATCTCTTCGAAGTCTTTCTCATCCTCGACTGTCCATGGGCTTTTCTCGAAGAACTCCTCGATGTCGCCGAAGTCAGAGAATGAAGGTTTGCTATGGCAATGAGGTCGAGTTAACGGCAAACGTGTACTCGACGGACGGTTCGTCTGAAACGACCGGCGGGGTCACGTTAGGGTATATCGTCGGTGCCGCCGGAGCGCATAGCGGTAGGAACCATACGAAACGCCGACCGTCAACAGCAGATACGTACCGAAGAGCACGCCGAACACGGGCGTTAGCACAACGTTTCCGGTGACGGCGAACCACGTCACGAACAGCCCGAGAACCGTTCCGCCACCCACGACGAACAGGTACACCATCATGACGAGCGTCGACGGGACGACCGTTTCCGTCCCCCAGAACTCGCGCTCCTCATAGATCGGATACGCCGAGCCGATACCGACCGCGAACATCGCCGCAGTGAGACACATTCCAACTCCAACGGCGGCGGTCGCCACCGCCTCAAGCACCAGTATCCCGAAACCGATCGAGACGAGCGAGCTGAGAACAGCGACCGGCACTCCAATCGCAACGCCGGCGAGGAGCCGTCCACGGACGAGATCCGCGGATGATGTCTCGGTGAGAAGGAGGAACGGTAGTTGCGGCCGCTCGTCACCGAGCGGGTTCAACCCGAAGGTAGCGCCTGAGAGGTATGTCGCGAGAACGACGCCGCCCCCAGTGATGAGGGGTCCGAGGGCGTCGCCCGAAAAGTCGAGAAACATCGTCCCGAACGGTGCGATAAAAAAGACGGCAATCAGGAGATGACTCAACTCCGCCGGATCACGGCGACCGCGTACGAGAATCCCCCACGCGATACGACCGGGTTTAGTCCATGCGAACGGTCGTGGGGCAGAGAATCCGCCGCTCGATCGCCGCACCTGCGTCGACTCGTTGTTGTCGACCGGATCGGTAAACCAGAGCGTGGAAACTTGCCTGGTCGAGATGGCGAGACCGACCGGCGTGAGGGCGATTAACGCCGCGAGCACCGCCACCGCCTCCGGAGAGGTCGGTCTGGAGACCGATGTTCCCACGAACGCGAGCGCAACGTATTCCACGAGGGGATCGAACGCTACTGTCGACAACAGCCGCTGCACTGAGAGGTCGGATTCGACGATGAACTGCCCGGCGAACTGTGACGCGACGACGAGTCCGACCATCGCGAGGATACCCACCGCTTTCAGGAGACGGCGAAGGCTGGGGAGTTTCCGCAGGAGCCGCAGCACAGCAATTCCCCCGGCGTACCCCCAGACGGCGGCACAGCAGACGAGCGGCAGCGCGACCGCCCCGCCCGAAGCAACGAGCAGCGGCGAGCCCATTCCGAGTGCGAATGTGACCACCACTGCCCCGACCGGGATCCCGAACCACAGGGAGAGCCGCCCCACCTCCGCTGTGATGAGCCCGATAACGACTGCTCGCGGGTGAACCGCCAGCAGGACGAAATCCGCACCGTCGATATGTCCGAGCCGTTCGAGGGTCCGAAACACCGATATCGACAGGAGACTGAGAGGAACGAGCGTCGCAGCGGGCGCGAAGAACGGGACCGCCGCCACGGAGCGCGCGGTTTGCCCGAGCACATACGCCGTCGGCAGCGCGAACAGGAGCGCGCCGCCGAAGAACAGCGCCGTAAGCAGGAGTCCAAGGACTCGACGGGGGTTTCCGAGGTACCCACGGAGGCTTCGGACGAACTCCGCCCGCCCAATTCGGAGCCCGTGGCGAACGTCCTGTCGGACGCTCATTCTCTCCGGGAGGCCGCGTCTGTTTCGGGTTCGCTCGTGACGGCGAGGAACGCGTCTTCCAGGGATCCACTCTCGCCAGTCTCCGCACGAGCCTGTACTTCGGTGGGCGTCCCCTCGGTGACGAGTCTCCCGTCGAACAACACCCCGACCTCGTCGGCGACGGCTTCGACGACCGGGAGAATGTGTGTCGAAAGGAACACCGTGGTTCCTGCGTCGGCGAACGCGGTGATCGATTCCCGGATAGTGCGCGCCGCTCGGGGGTCAAGCCCCGATGTCGGTTCGTCTAGATACAGGACGTCCGGGTCGTGTAGGACGCTCTGTATGAACGCAGTCTTCTGTTTCATTCCCTTCGAGTACCCGTCGATCCGCCTGTCTGCGTCACCAACTAACCCGAATTGGTCGAGGTACTCACCGATGCGCTCGCGGGCAACGGACCGCGAAATGTCGCGAAGATCGGCGACGTATTCGAGCTGCTCGCGGGCGCTGAACTCGTCGTACAGCGGTGGCGTCTCAGGGAGATAGCCGACCCGACCGGCGATCGCACGCCGGTCGCTTGGGTCGACGCCACAGACGCGTACCGATCCGCCGTCCGGATCGCTGAGACCGGTAAGGAGCCGCATCGTCGTCGTCTTCCCCGCACCGTTCGGGCCAAGAAAGCCGTAGACGGTCCCGTGCGGGATGTCGAGCGTGAGACTGTCGAGAGCAACTTCTGAGCCGTAGCTCTTCCGGAGATCGGTCGCCAGAATGGCGGATTCGTTGTGGGTGGAGGGCATACGTAACGGATGTCATTTCTCGAACCGGTCGTCTATGCGTTTCGGAATCATCTTCCGATTATACGTATCGGGGGTGATGCCGCATGGGTAGATAACGACGTGATTAGGGGGCGTAGTCGCTTCTGTACGGCCTTGGAGGATAGAATTGATACGTGCCTTCTGTTCGATTCATCTGTTCTAGATCGAAATCGAGACTGATCTCTCTTGTCTGCTCTGCGCTGGTTCTACTTCCGGAATATCCCAGACGTCGAGTTCTCTGTCCGGCAGAACGTACGCCTTGCGGTGGATTTCAGTTTCATCTGTTCGGCCGCTCGACCTCCTCTGCGGCCTCGATTTCGTCTGTTTTCTCGACTTCAGCGAATAGTTCTCGGTATGCGTCGGGCTCAAAGAGGTTGTTTCGGTCGAACAGTTCGCGAGCGGCGTCGGTCAGCTGAAAGAACCGGTATGGATGACCCCGTTCGAGCCCCTCACGATCCCGTTCGATGGCCTCGATCAGTCCCACTTCTTCTAGCCGGATGAGATGGTCGGTGAGCGTCGACGCTGCGATACTCGGATTGTAGTATTCGAGTTCTTTCTTCGAGGGCGCGCCTTTCGGGTGACCGACGATGGTCCCGATGATATTCGCACGGGTCGTGTCGTCGAGGGCACTCAACGCTGCGATCGGATCGAGTCCGGCTGAACTCTCGGCTGGGGTGAGCGGGGCGGCGTCAGGCCGGGACATTGTGTATTAGTGTTTGTCTCCCGGCGATATAACCATTTCGACGAAAATCGAAGTGGTAGCCAGAGTGCTCGCGTATTCCACTTCTGGTCGGATTTCCGCACCGTTAGGTGGCGGTGGTGAATCCTATACAGTATGACCAACGACGACGCGACCCGTACCGTCATCGACAAATTGGGTGATCAGCCGGGAGAAACGCTCACACCAGAACGGATCGAGGCAATCCAGACCGCGATGCATGAGGGCCTCGGACGATTTATCAAGCCGTTTCAGAATTGGTAGCGAATACTGATGACACATAGAGGGAGCCCCAGAGCCTGTTTTCCATCCTATCCCGGCACTCAGTGACCCGCTCTCGGGCCCGTGACCGCTAAAGACCTCGAAGACGACGCTTTTGAGGGGTGGTGGTCACGAGTATGACGTGAGTACCGAGATCCCAGTAGGATAATTTCGGACGTATTCCGTATGAACATCGATACAGAAACCATCCGAGACCGATGTACCGACCCCGTGTTTGAGCGGGGACAAACCTATCGCAAGGAGGGACGGATTCAGCAGCTCAACCGGTTCGACGAGCGCATTTCAGCAGTCGTCAGTGGATCGAACCCCTACGACGTGACTGTCAAATTCGGTGGCCAAAGTCTTGAGACCCGGTGTACATGTCCGTACGACGGCCAAGGCGACTGTAAACACGTCGTCGCGGTACTCCTCGCTGTCGCAGACGATCCGCCAGAAGACGGGAGTGAGCGTATCGACTCCGTCCTTGCGGACGTCTCTGACGAAGAGCTGCGTACGTTTGTCCGTGAAATTCTCGCCACACACAACAGGGCCCGAGAACAGTTTCTCGCACAGTTCGGTGACGAACACAAATCGGTCGATGAGTATCGACAAGAGATTAGCCACTTGTTCGAGCAACACGCCGACCCGGTCGTGTTCGAAGCGATCGACCTCTCCCGATTCTTCGATATTGCCGAACAGTACCGTGAGCGCGATCGATGTCTCGCCGCCGCGACCGTCTATCGAGCAGTGTTCGAAGAAGTCGATGAGAAATTCACTTGGATCGACGGTTCCTACGACCACTACGCACAGACGCTCCAGACAGCTCTTGATGGATACATCGACTGTGTAGTGGCGGTTGATCCCAACCCCGAGGACTTCGAGACGTACGCGGGTGTTTTGGAAACACGGGCATCAACAGAGTCAGAGATTAACAACAGGCAGTTCTGGCGAGCACTCGACGCCCTCGAAGATCGATACGACGAATAGACCACCACAATCTCAAAACAGCGACTCCAGCTCCCCGTCGCTATCCATCAGCTCCGAGAAACGGTCCTCGCTCTCGTCAGTGATCTCCCCGAGATTCTGTTGTGCTTCGATTGCGACCTGCTGGAGTTCTTTCACTCGCGGGACGTTCGTCACGCCGCCGAGCAGTACGAGCGCTGCGACCGTCCCTTCTCCACGCCGCGGATAGTCACCACCTCGGACCTCCATCGAGCCGGTCTGTTCTTCGAGCCACTTGCGACCGTGCTCGATGCCTTTTCGATTGAGATACTCCGGCGGGCCGGCAACCACAAGCAACGCCCGCTCTGTCCCGTTCACCTCACAGGGTAAGGTGAGTCGACCCAGCGTCGCTTTCCGGACGAGGCTCGTGATCCGGTTGGTCGCCTCTGTACTGTCGATCCCAAAATTCGAATCGCCACGAAGTCGCGAGAGCAACCCCTTCCGCTCTGGTTCGTCCACCTCAACGTCGGCATAGCCCAGTGAGGAGATCCCACCCCCTTTGAGCGTGTTAATAATCTCCGAGGAGTCGACCACACTCTCGGCGATGTCGTTTCCTTCGGTTATCTCGCCCGCACTGAAGAGCACGCCAAACCGCTGGACCAGCTCCTCGTTGATCACATCGAACCCCTCCTCAACGGATTCACCCGAACTGCGCCACGCGTCGTTGTCGAACAGCATGAGGTTGTCCACCTCATCGACAAACGTCTTGAGCGACCGAGCGGCGTTCAGCGTGTAGATCCCGCCCTCGTTGCTGCCGGGCAGGATACCGAGTCCATACACAGGTTCGGTGTAGATCCGCTTGAGGTTCTCGGCGATCACGGGTGCCCCACCCGACCCCGTCCCGCCACCAAGCCCCGCAACGACGAGGAACGCATCGATCTCGTGGACCGGCACATCGTCGAGCGCTCCCTGGATCTCATCGATGTCTTCTCCCGCCACCTCTGCGCCGAGTTCGTTATCTGCGCCCACACCATGGCCCTTCACTCGCGATTGACCAATCAGGATCCGGCGATCTTTCGAGAGGTGGTCAATTCCTTGGAGATCTGCTTTCGCCGTGTTGACAGCGATCGCTCCACGAACAATATCTGCGCCTGTCCGTGCGTCGTAGGCTAAGAATTCGTCGACCACCTTCCCACCCGCCTGTCCGACCCCGATTAATGCAAGTTTCATGTGAACACACCACGTGTAGATACGCAGGTTAGACAGATAAAGGTTAGAAGCTCAAAATATCGGAGTGGAGATGTTGACATACGAAAAGCGTCGATATCTCATTCGTGCCCTCAATCGTGAGATAGAGTGCGAATACAGATCTACACCTTCAGATGGAGGTGAAATTGTGTGACGTTACGGAAAATTCGAGGCGAAAGCCTCGCCCTTCAGGGCGGGGATGAAGCCGACCAATAGTATTCAACCGCCGTCGATGGTATAGACGGGGTTCCAACGCAATCTTTAACCAGTCTGACCGTGACAGTATACATAGATGGTAAAGAGTACCCGTCATGCGAAATACGAACTCTACTACCACATAGTGTTCGTGCCGAAATATCGGCGTTCGCACCTGACGGGGAAGACGAAGGAACGTCTCGAAGCCATCTTCACGGAAATCTGTGAGGACAAGGGCCTCGAACTGGCCGAGTCCGAGGTCATGCCCGACCACGTACACCTGTTCATCGGGAGTCCACCCAAGAACGCCCCGTCACTCATCGTCAACTGGATCAAGGGGATCTCTGCCCGCAAGTACAACCAGAGATACGACGACCGCGTGAAGTGGACTCGTTCGTACTACGTCGGTACCGCGGGGAGCGCCTCGAAGGGCGC
>NZ_QPLS01000016.1:0-16557 GCF_003665955.1 Halorubrum sp. Atlit-28R | reverse complement strand
GACAGCTCCAAGCAGCTCTCAGCAACCGCTTTTTCGACTCACTCGACGAACTTACAACAGCGATCGACAGTGCTCTTGATCAACTCTCGATTCCAAAAGTGAGTAATTATTTCTAGCAACTACTATAGGTAAACACCCGTGTGTAGCACATTGTTGATTTCAGAGAGTGGCTTTGACGGCGTGTTTAAGCGCTTTTCGTCCGGGTTTGCGGTATAGTTTTCATTTGAGTTGGTATGCTCGGAGATACTGTGTGAGGCGGTCTTTTGAGATGCCTCGGTGCGGCGAGAGCCAGCGTCGCGCCAGCGACGCGTGGCTCTCGCAGCTGTTCACGTAAACCGTCTCGTCTGCGTACTCACCGTCTCCGTGAACGACATATTCGCGGTCGAATCGCTCATCTTCAGCAAGCGGATCGTACGCACGAAATCCGTCGGTATAAACGATGAGAGGCTCCTGCTGGCGGTCAGCTAGCAGGAGCCGGATCGTCGATTCGTCTATAGATTTCGCTGGCACGATGTATCGCTGGTCGGTGCCGCGGTCTACAAGAACAAAAACGGGCGGTTTGTCTTGATCTCATACGTTCCGCACCCGCGTCAAACGAGGCCGCGAAAGCGCGACCAGCGATCGCGCTCGCAGCGTTTCAGGCCGGCAGAGATAGAACTCGTCAATTTCAACCGGGCCACAGAGATCGAGTGACGGCGCATCGAGCGCTTCACTGAAGCGCTCGACACGTTTGTGAATCGTTTTGTAGGTGACCTCGTTTCGCATTGTAACTGCCGGGACAAACGAGCCGAGTGTCGCTCGGCCTCCGCCTGAAGACGGAGGTCTGCGCTTGTATCTCTATCAATAGGAGACGTTGATTTAATGTCTCGATCTTCTGAATTAGATTGTTGATACTGATGAGCTGTCGCTGTGGAGTCGAAGAGGACAAGGACACCGCGTCAGCGGTGTCCGACACGGATGATTCCGCTAGATGCGTTTGGGTCGGAACCGGTCGCAGCGGACCTGCTCCAACAGGTTCGCTGGCGTGACGGCGTCTCTTGTCCTCTCTGCCGTTCTGACTGAACGGTCAGAAACGGCAGCTATGGGCACTTTCAGCGGTATCTCTGTAGGGATTGTGACCATACGTTCAACGATAAGACTGGCACGATTTTCGCTCACTTGAAGATCACACTCCGCAGATGGCTGTTCTCGATCTACGCGTTTTTGCGGTGCAACACCAAGTTCAGGCAGTTTGAAGTCCGTGGCCTCCGGTAATCACGGATGCTACGGAATCGGTGAGAGGCCGTCCCCGAACCACAAGGGGTGGCGAACCAGCGGTGGTTCGCACGGCAATGACACGGATTCCGACGGGGCCTCATTGGCCGGGCCACAGCCCTACGAGGGAGACAAACGAGAGTTCCCTCGGTGTGTCGCCGGTTCCCTCCGAGTGCGGGTTGGAACCAAACGGCGACGACCGCCCGAATCCGATGGTCGGATTCATCCGCGTTTACGCGGAGGAGGAGGTCAATGGTACTCCCCCAGTTATTGATTTTGCATGTCGTTGTAGAGTGCTTGTACGTCAAAGATATCGACCTCACCATTCGCACTGCCAGAAGAGAAGCTAAACGCTGCAGGGTTATTCTGTACAACGTCGGAATCAAGGTTGTTGTACAGTGCCTGTACGTCGAAGATATCAACTTCTCCATCTCCGTCGATGTCACGGTAAAGACCATCGCCATTCAGATCTTGAGGTGGAGAATCGCCAACTACCGGAGGAATCGCTGTTTGTGACGAAACAGAAACGGTTTGCGTTGCCGTATCTGTATTATCAGCTCCATCGGTGACAGTTAGGGAGACATCATACAAGCCGGCTTCGTCAAATGTGTGACTAGCGGTGTCACCCGTGCTATCGGTGCTTCCATCCCCTGAGAAGTCCCATTCTCGAGAAGTGATCGTGGCGTTAGGCCCCACTGTACTCGTATCAGTGAAGGTAATCATTTCACCAGGTGCGGGCTCACTCGGGTCATACTCGAACCCGGCGGTAAGGCCCTCTGCAACTTGGAGGGAGTCCCGAGAAACGGCAGCTTCACCGTCTGCGCTGATCATGAGAAGTTCAACATCAAGATAATCACCGGGCGCAACAGAGGCTGGAACGCTGAGGGTTTTTGTTTCATTTTCGGCGAGCAGGGTAGTCGCCGCATTCTCTCGCCCCGGGAATGCGACGATTGCTGAGACAGGTTCTGTGTAGTCTGTCGAATAACTAATCGAGAAACTGTCACCAGGTTTAGGGTCAACAGAAGGAAGAGAGATGTCTGCGGTAAATGGAGGGTTCAACTGTCCACGAGAATTATTTGCATCAGAATACCGGGTTATTTGGTTTATCATGATATCATTTGTGGCGTCACTCGGGATCGTGAGATCAATAGTGCCAGTTCCGTCACTTCCCGTCTGTGTGTATCCTGCATCAAATGTCTCTGCGTCCACATGATAGCGATTACCAAACATTGTGACATCAACATCGCTTACTGGGTCTCCAGTAGACCGGTCTGTGACACTAATATCAATTGAATTATTTACTCCAGGATCAAGGCCATAAGCTTCAAAGTCGTAGTTGAATTGCTCAATAGATAAGGAGTCTTCGTCAGTATACGTCGTCCCGTCTGCTTGCGCACGTGCTCTCACATAGATGCGTTCACCATCTGGAGCGGTTTCCGGAATTGAGAGGACGGTTGAAGCCTCCCCGTCAGCGTTGGTTGTCAGGCTTTCACTCCCAACTGGAACATCATTAAAGCTGTAGTAATACTGGAGGCTAATATCCTTATCCGATAGCGGCTGGTCACCGTCAGTGAATTCAATGGCGACATTCGTCTCTGACCCTAAACCAATAACATAGTCCTCAACGTCAATATCCAGTTCAATAGGTTCTGGCGCAGGCGGTTGCGGCGGAGACCTGAAGTCGATCCTGTCGCCAAATAAAAACACAGACCGACCATCGGTGGCTTGGATGTCGATTTCATATTCGGTGCCTGATTCAGCAGGCGCCTCGAATGAGATGCTGAACTGACCGAATTCATTTGTCGTAGTTGAGAACTCCTCAATGACAATTGAATCTCTCTCTTCAGTAATTGTCACATCAATATCTAAGTTTGACACTGGTTCGCGATCTTGGAGGATAAATGCACTCCATGTCACGGTGTCATTAACATACTGGTTACGGATTTCAAAGTACGGGGTTATTGCCTTTAGCTCGCCGGATTCAAGACTGGACATATAGTCCGAATCACTTCTAAACCGGTACTCACCAGAACTGGTAGGCGTGTAATCCAAAAATCCAATTCCGCCTTCTTCTATCTGGACGTCAAAGTCACGCACGGTTCCGTCGGGCTCCTCGACAGTGATTGATCGGGAAACACCAGCTTCCGGCTCCAACCCCTGTGCAGAATAAATCCCAAGTGTTGTTTCCTCTCCGGGAGTTAAACCAGTCCAGTGGAACGGCATGTCAGTGTATGTGCCAACCTCGAAAGAATCAGCAGGAGTGTTGAGTCCAGTTGCTTCGGCAAGAACGCGGTAGCGTCCGGGTTCAACACCGGACAGGTCGATCGTTGCGGTGGCGCTTCCGGATTGGTCTGTAGTAACAGACTTTGTAGCGATAGTGGTACCTGAAGACTCAACCCGGACGGTGATATCTTGATCTGAGACGAACCCAGTGTCGCGGCCATTCTGACGCTGGACCGCTCCGGCCCAGATGTCGATCGAGCCGGTGGTTGGGACATAATCATGTTCGGTCGGCACATGTACTAAAACACGAAGCTCTGTGCCGTCGTCAACGGTTGCTTGAACGCCTTGTGAGATATGGACCGAAGATGTACGTCGAACAATTTCTCCGTCTTCTTCGGTTGCCTCAATAATGTTATACCCGCCATCAGGTAACTCCTCTTTTTCAACATCGGTATATGAGGAGTAAATAAACCGTTCACCAGTATTATGATGAATTAGTTCAACACCCAGAACACGGCGCTCAGTTGGTGTCTGAGATAGTGAGTTAGTTGTGCTGGTGTGGTCTGTTTCGTTTGCGACCTCACCACTTACAGTGCCTCCGAGAAGCCCCATGCCAGCGAGAGTTGTAAGCACAGAGCGACGGGTAGAATTGAACCCAGTCATACGTGTCATCTCTTAGCATTCTCACATAAATGTATCGGATAGGTATCTTTTTCGAATCGCGGTAGCAATTAGTTCCTGCTAAAATTTAAAATAATAAGCTAATTCCTCTATACTGGGTATATTATGTAGTGAATGTAATAGGAATTTCAGAACAGCTACAATGCCAGTCTTCAACTAAGATGCGTGAGCGCGATGGGGAATACGTAATCAAGCATCTAGAGGAGGAACCCCACACCGGAAGCCTACAGGCAGACAGAACATATCGTCTGGAACTGCTTTCTGACTGGCGGATGAGAAAGACATCAGCCCCAAAGCTGAAACTCGGGTATTGGCTGGTATTAGGTACTCGCAGGGAGAATTGGACAATAAATTTATTTTGCTTTGTTACATATTGACAAGTGATGGAGTTGAGACAAGCCTCAACGGTACTACTTGCCGCAGCCGTTGTTGGAGGAGTCGTGATTCCAGTGTTCGCCGGTGGCATAGTCTCCGCACAAGATACAGAGCCAAATGACAGCTTTGAAACAGCGGTTAACGTAAGTGAAGGAACATTTTCAGGAGAGATCATAAGTGGTGAATCTGACGTTTATCAGATTGAAGTGAATGAGACAGATGCACTCAATGTAGATATCTCAAACGCTGACAATCTTGGTAACCTTCGGCTGGTTCTTTACAGCCCGGACCGGCAAGAGCTTGTCAGTGATGGGAACAACAACCGCGACGGTGTTAGTTTCAATCTGAAAGCGCCGGAGTCCGGTACATACTATATTGAGGTCGCCGGCCAAGAACAGCAAACAACGAGTAATTACACACTCGATGTAGACATCATTACGCCAGCCGAAAACGACCAATTCGCGCCAAACGACGGATTTAGATCTGCCGCGTCACTGTCAGAGGGACTCAGCGATGCCCGGATTGTCGGTGGTGAATCTGACTTTTATCAGATTGAAGTGAATGAGACAGATGCGCTCAATGTAGACATCTCAAGCGCTGACAACCTTGGTAACCTCCGACTGGTACTTTATGACCCGGACCGACGAGAGCTTGTCAGTGATGGGAACAACAACCGCGACGGTGTTAGTTTCAATCTGAAAGCGCCGGAGTCCGGTACATACTACATTGAGGTCGCCGGCCAAGAACAGCAAACAACGAGTAATTACACACTCGATACAGACATCATTACGCCAGCCGAAAACGACCAATTCGCGCCGAACGACGGGTTCAATTCGGCCGCAACCCTCTCAGAAGGGTTTAGCGACGCGAGAATTGTCGGTGGTGAATCTGACTTTTATCAGATTGAAGCGAATGAGACAGATGCGCTCAATGTAGACATCTCAAGCGCTGACAACCTTGGTAACCTCCGACTGGTGCTTTATGACCCGGACCGACAAGAGCTTGTCAGTGATGGGAACAGCAACTTTGGCGGTATTAGTTTCAATCTGAAAGCGCCGGAGTCCGGTACATACTACGTCGAAGTGGCCGGCCAAGAACAGCAAACAACGAGTAATTACACACTCGATACAGACATCATTACGCCAGCCGAAAACGACCAATTCGCGCCGAACGATGGGTTCAACTCGGCCGCAACCCTCTCAGAAGGGTTTAGCGACGCGAGAATTGTCGGTGGTGAATCTGACTTTTATCAGATTGAAGCGAACACAACAGACGCTATCAGCGTAGACATCTCAAACGCTGACAATCTTGGTGACCTCCAACTGGTACTTTACGGCCCGGACCGACAAGAGCTTGTCAGTGATGGGAACAGCAACTTTGGCGGTATTAGTTTCAATCTGAAAGCGCCGGAGTCCGGTACATACTACGTCGAAGTGAGCGGCCAATCACAGCAGACAACCAGTGGGTATACGCTTCGAACGGATATTATAACCCCGAAAGAGAACGACCAATTTGCACCGAATGACAACTTTGGATCGGCCGTACAGCTCCGCAATGAGTTTACTGACGCACGTGTGGTAGGCGGAGAAGTCGATTATTTCAAACTCACACTCAATGAAAGTGAGAGCGTTACTGCTGAAATCACCGCTGCAGACTCACTTGGCGACCTCGGCCTGCGACTCTATGCTCCGGACCGTTCAGAAGTCGCTGCTGACACAAACAATTTCAATGGAATCTCACTATCACACCAAGCCACGACGGGTGGAACGTACTACCTGAGAGTCGCTGGGTTGAGCCAGCAGACGACCAGTGAGTACACGTTACGGAGCAACCAGACGTTCACCGGAGCGAGCCCGGTACAAATAGAGGGCATAACGCTTGCGCCCAGTACAGTTGAGTCGAACACGACAAATACGCACCGTCTCGCATTCACTGTGGCAAATGTGAGCGCAGACGGGAACGCAGATGAGATTAAGGTGACGCTACCGTCCGAGGTTTCGCTTGTGGACTCAGGAGCAAGCCGCATCGTCGATCAACGGGCTAACGTCTTCGTAGCTGAGTCTGCGTCACTCACTCAGGGGGCAACGACCATTACAGTAAATCCCCAGCCAAACACGGGCCCACCAACGCGGACCCTAGACGCAGAATTCAACGTCACTCTTGAAGTTCCGAATGTGTCAGCAACGACAACGAATGACATCTCCGTGGAGGCTGCCGACAGTTCCAACGGAAATGACAGCACGGTGGCGAGTTTGACTGTCCAAGCGCCGGGCCCGGGCGATGTCACAGGCAATGGTGCTGTCGCTCAGGATCTTGATGAGGATGGACAGTTCGAAGACGTTGACGGGAACGGCGAACTGGACATCTTCGACGTCCAGGCGCTGTTCGACAACCGTGGCAGTGATACCCTCCAGAACAACGCGGCAGCGTTCGACTTCGATGATGACGGCTCCGCCGAAGTCAACGTGTTCGACGTCCAAGCACTGTTCACGGAACAGCAAAACGCCTAATACCCATTTAGTTCGTAGTTTTTTAGGTGAACCGAGGCACTAAGCCCTTTCCTCAAGGAGCAACAGGGAGCAAAGCGACCGAGTAGGGTAGGGTAGTTTACTTACAGAGCGCTCTGTCGACTGTACCTATCAGAATGGACAAATATAACGGAACAGCGTGGCGCGTCACGGCTACGCCGCTGACACGCCTTTTATCCACTCACCACGCGACGCTCGATACCACTACGGAAACGCTTCGGTATTGAGGCGAGCTATCGACTCTCCGGGCAAAGTATTGCGACGACTTAGACACGGAATCCGGTGGTGCGGCTGCTGTGCGTGGTGGTGAGTTTGCTGTTACAGAACATCTGGCGGTACTTACACTGAGAGTACGTGGCGATGCCCCCCCCCGTGGCGGGCGTCGCCTCTAGTCGTGGTCGTTCAATGAGTTCATTAACATGATCCGACGGGCGGCATGGACGGCCCCCGCGGTGCGTCGGGCCGCCCCGCAAACCAGCTACCGGACGACCGGTTCTACCGATAGTCATCGACCGGGCTCACCTGCGGTGTGAGTGGCACCGCTGTCGTGTCGACGGCTAGACACCAGCGACAGCTTTCGGTCGATTTGTACATGATTCCATCGTCGATACCGTCAGTGCAACCGCTCCGACTCAGCACTCAGATTTCAGAAACAGCTAGCCGAGGATGCTTTGTGAGGTACTGAAGCTACTCTTCCGCTTCGTCAAGCAAGCCGTGTCGCTGGCTCAAAAGCACTGTGCCGCCAGTCCAACGGCGATGAGTGATCCGACTGGCAGCGGATTTCCCGGCTGGAAGCATGTCACGCTCCACTTTTTGTGGGTTCACATAGATGCGACGTACCGCGAGATCGTGAATTGGGCGAGTGAGATGGATCGCGTTCGTAGGCTGTTACAGCTCGCTCGAACGGCATTTCCCGCACCCTCAACGCTGTACCGGTCATTTGAGAGGGTGCCCATGTACGTGTGGCGTGGCCTCCTTCGTGAGTCCGCGACTATCTGCGATCCGGGCGCGCATGGAGCCATCGATGCCACATTCTTCAATTAGAAATTTTATGTACTACCTGTTGTGTAGATCTTCATTATTTCCGTACAAGTGTTGTCCAGAAAATTAGTTCTAAAGCGTTACGTTAATAATTAATAAATATTTGTATATTGTATTATTTTAGGTGAGGATGCGAAATAATATGGGGAATTTCAAGTCACCAAGCAATTATATGTAGCTATGTCCGGCCGCGTGTTTAATCATCGGTGTATAATCCGACCTAGCGATACCCAATTTTCGATTACAAGGGGGCCCAAAGATGACTAAACTTCCGTCTACCCGACGTGATCTATTGAAATGGACTAGCGTCGGAATTATCGGAAGAGATGCTGCTAAAGCGAAACAAACCAACGATATAGCTACAGTTTCAGAATCACTCAGTTATGGGGACGTAGTCTTTGATTCTCTTAGTACTAATAGTCAGTTTGATGAGAACTTGAACGGTTACCACACTGCATATACGTTCGATGGAAGTTCCGGGGAAACCATCTCAATTGAGATGCGACCAGACACAGATCAAGGTGTGGAAGATGAAGACCACGCTGTCTCAATCTTGTTGTTTGATCCAGAAGGAGAAGAAGTAGCAAGTGAAGCACCCTACACGTTTGGTTATGGAGCCACAGGAATTGACAGGCTTGAACTTGAATCGGATGGGACGTATACGATTGTCGCAACGACAGCACCTCCATACCCCGCATTTCCGCTGTACTCCAGTCAAGAAGATAGTTATTATGACACATTTAGCTATGAGCTACGCCTCCACAAGATGTTGGGTGAATCTACTGCGGAAATGGACTACAATTCTACAGTAGAAGGTCAACTAACACCCAGCGATAAATACCAAGATCCGAATAGTGATTTACATGGGTTTTATGATCATTATGTTTTCAATGGAGTTCGTGGAGACATTATTTCAATTGAAATGAGACCTATTGTAGAAAACTGGACTACAAGTGCCGATCACGCTGTTTCGGTTCTCTTATTTGATCCAGATGGGAATAGGGTTACAACTGAAGCTCCGTTCACATTTGGGTATGGAGCGACGGGGATTGACCGATATGAATTAGAAGCAGATGGGGAGTATACTATTGTCGCTACTACAGCACCTTCGACTCCCACTATTGAGCCATATCTTGGGCCAGAAGATAATTATCTAGATACATTTGATTATGAACTTCGTCTGCATGAGGAGTTAGGAAAACCAGAAGAGACACTTGAAAATAATTCAGTTATTAAAAATAGCTTGACAATCGAAGACAAGTACCAAGATCCAAATAGTGATTTACATGGATTCTATGAACATTATTTGTTTGAAGGAGAGCGCGGCGATGTCGTCTCAATTGAGATGCGACCGGATACAGAGTTCGGAGTAACAGATGAAGACCATGCTGTTTCAATCCTCTTGTTTGATCCGGATGGGAATGAAGTCACAACTGAAGCTCCGTTCACATTTGGGTATGGAGCGACTGGGATTGACCGATATAAATTAGAAGCAGATGGGGAGTATACTATTGTCGCTACTACAGCACCTTCGACTCCCACTATTGAGCCATATCTTGGGCCGGAAGATAATTATCTAGATACATTTGACTATGAACTCCGGTTTTATAAGGGACTAGGTGAGCCAGATGGAATACTGCAGTACGGCGCTGCTGTTGACGCTGAGCTTGCTAGTAGTGACAATTATCAGGATCCAAATAGCAACTTACACGGGTATTATGACCACTATGAGTTTGAGGGGCAAGAAGGTGAGCGGATATACTTATCCATGGTCCCTCAGACGTTCCCAGATCAAGGAGAACACGCAGTTGAAATTCAACTCTTTGATCCGAACAAAGAGCAAGTAAAGCAGGAGCAACCGTATGATATCGGGTATGGACCGACTAGTATAGATTCATACCAACTTCCAGAAAGCGGGCAGTACAGCGTTGTTGCTACCACCGCAGGCTCAGTGACTACTATCGCGCCGTATTCTTCACCAGAGGATACTTATTTGGATACGTTTAGCTACACGATCGATCTCAACCGAATTAGCGATCACATAACCCAGACAATTGATTTTGGAGATAGATTCACCGATTTGTGCACAGCTGACGATCCATATGTTGATGAATTGGTTGGGTATCACAAGCGTTATTCGTTTGAAGGGGATGAATCACAGCTTGTTTCTGCTGAAATGCGCGTGAATCTTCCAGATGAGCAAGCGGCACACCTGCGCTTGTATGGGCCAGATGGTACACTAATAGAAAGCGCCGAAAGTGAAGCGGGTGCTATACAGCTTGATAGAGTCAGCCTAAACACGTCTGGCGCGCACACGCTGGTCGCGACGACAGCCACAGAGTTTACCGCTTCTGTATATGATAGTAGTGTTGAGGCTCGGACTGCCACCCCACAGTTTGAGCTTCGACTATACGATTTTGTTGGAGAGCGCGAACTGCTCACCGACGGTGATACGATCCAATCCCGTATTGAACCAGTAGACAATTTCCAGGAACCATTTGTTGGGTATTATGATGCGTATGTAACGACTGCAGTGGAGGGTGACAGCCTCTCGATCGAGATGAACATCGATCAGGCCGAGGATAACGCTGCCCAACTCATTCTTTTGGGACCTAATGGATCAGAGATTGCCGATACAAATGAACCAAGCGGTAGCACTGAACTCACGACTACTGTTGAAGAAACAGGGGAATATACGTTTATTGCGACCTCTGAAAGAGAATTTACTGCAGATGTATATGACACCACGGAGGAGGCAGAGAATGCATCATTCCAGTATCAACTTGTGTTTGAAGGCCCGCAAAATGCACCACCGCTAATTGATGAGATTCGTACAGAACCGTCCCAAGCAGCAATTGGAGAAACGGTGGAGCTCATCGTCGAAGCAAGTGATCCAAACGATGGATCATTAGGGTATCAGTGGGAACAAGTGATTGGCTCGTTCCCGGACCCAGAAGTGAATATTGTAGATTCTGAGGCGGCTACGGCCAGTTTTACTGCACCAACTGTAGAAGCAGAAACCGATCTCACTTTTGAAGTAACCGTTTCAGATAATGATGGTGGTGTAGTGAGTGAACAGACTACTATGCTTGTAGACCCTGATAAGACCGCAAAGCTAAGTGCAGCGTTTACTGTGTCTCCGAGCACCCCTGTGATCGATAACAAAGTTACATTCGATGCGAGTGAATCGACTGCACCAAGTAGTGAGCTCGTAACGTATGAGTGGAAAATTACTGGTCCAGAAACAGTAACACGAGATGGTGTGACCATAGATTACACATTTGAAGAAATCGGAATGTACAGTGTTGTGCTGACTGTGACCGATGATACGGGGCAAACAGCTTCAGTCACAAAAGAACTCGAAATCGTCGATGAACGTACCTCGGGTCCAGGCGATGTCACCGGAACTGGCAACCCAGCGCAAGATCCAGATGGCGACGGGTTGTATGAAGATATTGACGGAAGTGGTGAAGTCGACATCTTCGATGTGCAGGCACTGTATAATAACCTGGATTCGATCAATAATGCTGGTAATGGGAGATACTTCCAGTTTGCTGCGGGTGAGCCTGTTGATCAAGATGTGTCGGTCTTTGACGTTCAAGCGTTGTATACCGAGATCAATTCGTCTGAATAGAACAGTCAATTGTTCGAAATTCCACTCTTGAGAAAGTAAAGGACTTCAGCTCGACGAGCTCCTGAACCGTCTCCAGATTTCGAACATCCCCTCGACGAAGCGGTACTCGACATCTCCCCGCGAAGGCGCAATCCGCTGGATCTTCCAGAATTGTTCGCGGTCACGGCGTTGTAAGGACTACAGCTCGACTGCTCTCTGTTGCTCTCGTCACCACCCCCATTATGTCGAGTGTTCTCTCTGAGAATGAATGGAACCCTATCCTCTGACACCCCACCGCGTCAAGTGTTCGGACGGGACGATCCGGGGACCATTCGGACAGACTCCGACCAAATTTACAGTGTTATGTGACCCGTGTCGCCACACCTGTCGGGAGCACAATCGAGTCAAAATCTCGAACGACGTCGCCGACAATGTCTAAGTTCACGTCGAACTCGTACTGATAGTAGTGTCCACCTGCCCGTCCCTCATTTTTCATCTGCCGATCGAGGATGCCAAGCATCGCCAGCTCCGCCAGATGATCGTGCATTCGCCGACGGACGAGCGGGTCGACGTTAGAGTCTTCCGCGATACGTCGATACAGCGGGTACACGTCGCGGATCCGCGCCGGGGACTCTTGTTCGAACGCGAGCTGTAACATGGCTACGAGCGCAAGATGCCCGTGTTTCGTCAGCTCACGCGTCCCATGTTCGACCTGACTCTGTTCAAGCTTCTCGCGAGCCTGATGGACGTGCGCCTCCGTCAGTCGTTCCTTACTGTTAGTCCGCGCAATCTCACCGGATTTATACAGAATATCTAACGCTTGTCGAGCGCTCCCCGTGTCCTGCGCCGCGATAGCGGCACACAACGCGATCACGGCGTCATCTACTGCGTCGTCGTACATCGCACCGGCCACTCGCTCTTCGAGGATGGCACGCAGCTCCGGGGCGTTATATGGCGAGAAGTGGATCTCCTCTTCACAGAGGGTATCCTTCACCTTCGGTGAGAGGTCGTCTCGGAAGCCGAAATCGTTGCTGATGCCGATCACGCCGGGTTTCGTTTTCGAGAGGTAACCGTTTGAGCGGGCTCGTGGGATCTCATACAGGATTTCGTCGTCGCTGCCGATGTGGTCGATTTCGTCGAGGACGAGAAGGACCGTCCCGCCAATCTGATCGAGTTCCTCATACAGGATATCGAACACACGCTGTTGGGGATACCCGGTCGTACTGATCTGATCGTCTGCGGGTCTCAGCTGATTCACGAGGTTGACTGCGACTTGGTATGACGACGAGAGGTTCGTACAGTTGAGCCAGCAGACTGAGAGCTCGACGTCGTCGTACTGCTCCGTATCTCGCTGTAGCTGTTTCAACAGATAGCGGGACACCGCTGTCTTGCCGACACCCGTTTTTCCGTACAAGAAGACATTCCGGGGTTGTGCGCCGTTAACGATCGGCTGAAGTGCAGCCGTGTACGTCAAAATCTCGTCTTCACGAGCGGTAATCGAATCCGGTTGGTAATCCTCGCGGAGCATATCCTCGTTGCGGAAGATTTCAGTGTCTCGTGTGAACGTCGGCATCCTCTGTCACGTTTGACTCAGTCCGTACAAATAAAACCACTGTGTCATATGTGTCGTGTGTAAGCGCAGATAATCTAAGTCTACCAGTTAGCACTTGACGTAGTGGAGTGTCTCTTAGTTAGTCCCCATCAATGGTTCACGGGGAGAACACTCGACACGGTGGGGTGTCGAGCGCTCAGCCCACCGACTCTCCCGTTTTTTCCATATTTAAATTCAGCAGCGAGATGACGAAGAAACACGGCGACGACGGCATCGGCGACTCGCACATCGTCAAAGTCTAGAAGCTCGCTCAGCGCGGTCGATTACGAAACCGAATCCGAGACCAAGCCCAGCACGCCCAACTGCTGCTCAAAACGATCGCGTACCTCGGAGAACAGGATGCGATGCCGCCCCAGTCGAAGACGACCAAGAGAAACTCTACCGAGGTCGTTCTTAAGACACTGCAATGAGGTGTGTCTCTCCGTCGCCGAACGCGATCTAACTCGGGGGCTTCCGCAGTACGCCGATACGGCTGCGAGGCCCGCAGATACGCGTCAGGCTTTCCGCTTGAACGTGGGCCAACCGGTCTTGAACACTCGACACAGTGGGGTGTGATGTGAACCCTATCGGTGGTCGTCTCCGGGAACACTCGACACAGTGGGGTGTGGGTGCCGGTTGCTAACGCAATAAAAAGCACCCGACACGGTGGAGTGCTAGGGCCACGCCCTGCTCTCCTCACGCATCAAATCACTCGCCAGGTTAAGATCTTCTGGCGTGTTCACGTTCACGCATTCACCCAATCGAACAGTCGGCACCTCATAGCCCACACAGCAACAGGCTCACAGCCTCGCTCAGCTGATACTCGCCTTCGACCGACGGCCGGAGCAACGGACACGTGTGAAGCTTACCTGTTCATTGGACGAGCCGCTCTCTGTAAGCTGTACTCTAGGGTACCATCGATACACCCCCCAGAATCTCCACCGTTTTGACCTCCTCCACGTCGTGAAGGACGTGGTATCCGTCCACCGGATTCGAGCTGTCAATGCCTTTTGCTTCCAACCCGCACTCAAGTGGAACCCGCAAACATACGGGCGAAACTCTCGTTTTCTCCCCTTTATCGGGCTGTGGCGCGGTCAACAACCCCCCATCGGAATCCGTGTCATTGCCGGGTGAACCACCGCAGTTCACCGCCCCTTGTGGTTCGGGTCGGCATCTCACCGATTCCGTAGTGGTTACTATAACGCGCATCACAGTAATAAAATTACGGAGAGAACGAATCCGAGTGTCGCTTGACCTCCGCTTAAAGACGGAGGTCTGCGCTTGTATCTTTATCAAGAGCGTCAGTCAGGTTCGGTAACTACTGTGAAGGGCGAGGCTTTCGACTCGTATCTACCGTAAGACAACGAGCCACCCCCAGATCCCGTACGGGGTCCCCTCAGGGGAGCGAAGGAGGGTGGGTTGGTTACCCTTGGCTCTGATATTCTTGGAGGAGACCTTGGACATCGAAGACAGTTACCTCGTCAGGGTTCTCGGTCCCGTCAAAGTTGAACGCCCCAGGATTGTCTTGAATTTCGGCGGCGTCTAGGTTTTCGAAGAGTGCCTGAACGTCGAAGATCGTCAGTGACCCATCACCGTCGACGTCTTCGTACGTTCCGTCACCATCGGTGTCTTGCGGACGCTCCCCACCGTCAACCGCCGGCGGTCCAGCGACAACGTCAAACGACGTTCCCGAAAGGCTCCCAATATCATAGGAAGTGCCATCAACGTCATCGATACGGGTGTCCCCGCCAGCAGCAAGCCGTACCTGCGTTGCGGAATCGCCACGCACGGTTACGGTTGCGATCGTCGTCTCGTTGGCTGGTGCGTACACATTGCTACCCATTGCTGCCCTAAGACTGAGAGAGTTGTTCTCAGCCCCGAGTTCAGAGTCAGGGAACTGGGGATCAAGATTGTACTCATAGCCAGTAATCGTCGCCGACTCAGGAGTTTCTATGGTTAGTTCGGTCGCGAATGCTGAGATTCCGTTTTGAGCATCTTGGATGACAACATCAACGGTGGTTTCACCATTTACCGCGACTTCACTGTCGGTGGCACGAAGGGTAATGTCGATCCCACTACTGTCACCACTAGTGGCAGTAAGTGTAGCTCCAGTGACGGATCTGGGTGTGTACTCAGCTCCATCTTGATCGAGAATTTGAACGTCAGATAGTGTGAAGTTCGCTTCACCGACTTGGGCAGCAAGAATGCTGGTAGTTGCTAATTCGATGTCACCGTTATTCCGCGTTACATCAGCCTCAATACGAAGGGCCCCATTATCGAGTTGAGTTACAGTGGGGTTCTCAGCTCCGGTGACAGTAGTTGATTCGAACTCAACGACACTCGGATCGTTCGGCGTGATTGTGAAATTCAGCGCCGAGACGCCGTTTGTGACGTCAGTTGCGGCAACGGTGAGGTTCGTCGCATCATTAGTCTGGATCGTCTCATTTTCTAGTGAGAGTCCAAGTTCCGGATCCGTAATTTCACCAGCGACAGTTAGTGTTCCGCTGTTCAATGCTGCGATATTATACCGTTCACCACTAATTGAAATAGCAGCGCTGTTGAGGTCGAGTGTAGTACCGCCATCGCTGTTACCCACGACGGTAACTGTTCCGAGCGTGATCGTCTCGCTCCCGGTAATCGGGTCTCCAAGCCGAGCGTCTTCAACAAAGAGTTGGGTTCCGTTGGAGCTTATATCAGCACTACCGACACCCGGTGCCCGTTCAAATGAGAACTCATCGATATTTCCAACAGTACCATTGGCCACTGAAAGATTCAACTCATACGCATCAATTCCATCTGTCGCACCGGCGACGACGACATCAAACTCAGTCGAGGTACCGGCATCAATAGTCTGATTGGCAGGGGTAAGCCCCACCGTAGCATCACCAGCCTGTGCTGGCTCAATATCATTCGTTGTGGAAGCTCCGACAGGTGCAGTTACACCAGCTAACAGCCCGACGAATACGAGACCGGTCAGTAGTAAGGTCCCAGTTTTGGATGTCATCACTATGAGGTCATCTTCAATAATAAAAATACTTTGGTGTCGATTCTGTGAATTGATATCTATCGGTTTAGCTGAATGCAGGCGCTAAGCCCCCGTCCTCAACGAGCAACGCAGGGCGTGGCCCGAGTAGCGCAGTAGGGCGGGGATACAGCGCCGTCATCATCTGTTCGTACACTGTTCTGTTGCAGGCCCACAGGCCCACGTCTACCGAAGCTGTTATGCGTGTAGCGTGTATAGTGTGCATTAC
>NZ_QPLS01000015.1:0-62850 GCF_003665955.1 Halorubrum sp. Atlit-28R | reverse complement strand
CGTTGAGTCGGCTTGTTTCCATCAACATTGTCAAGCGCCTCTTGGAGTTCTTCGACGGAGATCTCGTTGAGGTGATCCATTACAGGCAACATATCTCTCTGAGTAAAAAGTTCTACCGACTACTATAGCAGGCTCTGTTGAAATCCTCAGGGAGTTACATGTTCGCCGTGTAATTCGACGAGATGAAGGCCCTCCCGAAGTCGCAAATACTCCGGTTTACTGAAAAGGCGATTCATCTGGCACGGCGAGCGGTCTCTCGATATTCCTCGAAGTTCTCTAAACACCGCTACACACTCCCCCAGCACGTTGTTCTGCTGTGTCTCAAAGTTCGGAAAAACACGACCTATCGTGGTCTACTTGATGAATTAATCGAGATGCCACGCATTCGTCGAGTTCTTGGATTAGCCGAACTTCCCACGCCATCAACGCTCTGTAAAGCGTTCAATCGACTTGATATGGCTGTATGGCGTGCGATATTGACTCTCTCAGCGACGCTACTTCCGACAAGCGGCGTTGTTGGTGTTGATGCGTCAGGGTTCGACCGCAGTCACGCTTCGAAACACTACACGAAACGCGCTGAACTCACGATTCAGCAGCTCAAGGTGACGTTACTGGTCGATGCGAAGGTAAACGCGATACTCGATCTACACGTAACTACGACGCGGAAACACGATAGCCAGATTGCTCCGTCGTTGATCAAGCGCAATCCCGTGAGTATCGATATTCTGCTCGGTGACAAGGGCTACGACGACCAAAAGATCAGGCGACTTGCCCGGCAACACGGGGTTCGGCCACTGATTAAGCATCGTGAGTTCACATCGCTCCACAAGGCGTGGAACGCGCGCTTAGATACAGATCTCTACGGCCAGCGGAGTCAATCAGAGACGGTTAACTCAACACTCAAGCGGAAGTACGGTGCGTTCGTCCGGTCACGACGCTGGTGGAAACAATTCCGTGAACTCACCGTCGCCTGTCTCAGTCACAACATCGACCGATCACTCTGAGCGGTCAATACAGAGGGTGATTCAGCAGTAGCTACAGACGACCATTATGAGTGGTTATTTCAGTCAATCATGTATAAAACACAACCCACGATGGCTTCGCCCTCCTCCCGACGAGATGTAATTAAGCTCGCATCAGTGGTTGGATTTACTGGTCTCAGCGGGTGTCTTTCACCGACTGACGAGACTTCGCCGGTGAAATTGCTTTACATCATGGTGACGAACAACGTAGATCACGAACAAGAGATTGAATTAGAGGTCGTCACAAAAGGTAGTCCTGATTTCAGCGTAACTGTAGAAATGCCACCAGTCGGGACAGAGTCTTCGGAAGTCCCCGGCACAACGGCACCCAACCAGTTTATGATCGTTCCCAATACGAACAATCTCCACGCCGACACGGTAGTTAAGGCGCGCTACGCACACGCGGATTCGTGGGTTGAAACTGCGTTCACGGACGCGGATCATCGGCACGTTGCTGGGTGGATCACGTTGTGGCCCCCCGGGCCGGATGTCGGATATTACGAGTACCCAGAGGAGCCGAGTGGAGAAACCGGAGAGGTTGAAGGAGCGGGAATAACCGTGGACGAAGCGGAGCAGTTCGTTGAGTCGTTTATCGAAGACCAAGGAGACCGGGACTACACGATTGGTGATTAACAAACAGAAACTAGAGCCTCGTGCCTATGAACACATGCGCGCTGTATTCAGCACGGCTCCAAAAACATATCACCGGTTAAGGATTTCAACAGAGCCACCTAGCACTATCACTAACTGACGAATTAGGCGCCATCGTGGTGATTAGTAGACATGTTTGATGATATCTTTGAGTTCATCTTTGAACTACTGCTAGAATTGGTTCCAAACGTGATCTGGAAGGTTCTACTGAGTATGGTCGGGATCGCGATGACGGTCTTTGGCGCGACAAAAATCACAGAGTCAACACGACTAGGGGCCGCACTGATTGTCGTCGGTACATTTCTGTTTGTAGGCTCTCTCCTCTCGTTGTACCGATCGAGCTAATTCTTTTTATCACGACGCCGTCACGAGAACGAACGCGACGATACCGATGAGGAACACAATGAGTGCGAACACGAAGCCGGTCAGTTTCACTCGACGGCCATAGATATCGAGGTCGTCTCGGGAGTACATGATTGTAACGAGGCGAGACGGATGTCGGAACGGGCTCGGTGGCCGTGGGTCTGGAATGCGTTCACGCAGTCGTCTGTATTCGGTAAATGACCAAATGCCATAGAGTGTGAGCCCAAAGACAAACCCTAAAACCGATAGAAGGGCCGAAAAGAACGCGAATCCGACCGGGTCAGTCACACTGACCTGTAGTGATGATCCCTCCGAATTCAACAGAAGTGCCACTATAGTTACGAGAGAAAGGAAAAACACAGCTGGTGTAAACAACATGAGACGCTTACTAATTCGAGATAGTGTGTCCCGATTGAACCCGAACACCGTGTCATATCGAGTTGGCCCGCGTTCAGTTGTTTGACTGATCCCTACATTTTGGCCAGGGTTACGTGCCCCAATCGCATGAAGTGCTGTCAGGAGCGCCAGAAGACTCCCGAAGCCAATGAATCTGAACGGAGCAAATATCGTTTGTTGCTTGAGAAACCCTCCACTAGGGTTGTCGGGGGTAACGTAGGCTGTCGCTGTCTCGTCCGACTCGTACGGCTCAATAATACGTTGAGCGTCACTTCGTACGGTGTATATCGGCCCCGTTGAGCCTGGGAACACCTGTTCGCTCGTATATTCACGCCCCTGATATTCGTAGGTGTGCTCAACTGAGATGCGGTAGTAGAAGCGACGGCCGTTGGATCTGCTTATACTAGTGTCAACAACAGTTGTTTCGACAGCGACAGCATCGTGAACAGCGTTCGATTGCTGGACATAGTCATAAGCTCCATACCCAGCGATACCGAGTCCGAGAACGAGCGTGAGAAAAATTACCGGCGTGACCGTGACAGCCACTCCACGGACAGTAAACTCCATTTTACCTATGCCTTTTCAAGAAGACAAACAAGAGTAAATGAAGTGTTTCACCGTTAGCAACAGCGGTCCGCTGCTCGATCGACGTATTTGTGTTTCCGGACCAGTAACAGACATAATCAAATTATGGATGAATCAGTTGAACAACCAGCGTGAGTGACCGCAATGACATCAGTAACTGTCCAGCGGTTCAACGCTGTTCCATCTAAAAATCCGAAAGCGAATGCCCTCCACCAATGCTGCTCTCATTAGGACTCTCAGTTGCCGTTGATGTCGCCGCTGTTGGCCTCCTGGCGTGGGTAACATGGCACACTGCGAAGGATCGATCCCCGCCAAATGCTGTCCCCTTTGCGCTAATGACCAGCAGTCTGTTGCTATGGGCACTGCTCTCGCTGATTTCTGAATTTCCGAACGCGTGGGGGGTCGGATCGAATTTGGCTGCCATCGCACAGGTTGTCCCGGTCGTGTTTCTTCCCGCGATGTGGCTGGTCTATGTCCTTGGATATATCGGCCGAGAGACAGGCTTTACTTCCCTCCGAGGGGCGTTGTTTGTTCTCCTTGCGCTTCCGCTGATTGGGGCAGCAGCCACGTTCGAGGGTGACCCAACGCGGGAAGAGATTCGTCGCTCACTCGCGTCACTCGTCGGTACTGAACTGTTTTTATTGTTCATAATTTACGTCTACGCAGCGTTTCTCTTCCTCAGGTACGGTTGGAACCACGGGCGTGTTTCAAGGACACAGGTTGGGATCCAGCTGGGAGCAATCTCAGCACCATACATTATCGGGGGCTGGCTGGACGGGAGTTTGATTATCGATGGAGTCACTGGCGGGTTGTTAGTTTCGGGTGTGTTACTTGCCGTTGCGGTTCAACGCTATCCGGTATTGACGGGGTTCCCGAAGGCAGATTATGTCGCGCGGTCACGCGTCGTCGAATCGCTTCAAGAGGCGGTTGTCGTCGTCGACTGGGAAGCAAATATCCTTGATGCCAACGTGACAGCTGAAGGCTTGTTTGGGTGGGCGACACGAGATGTGATCGGGACACCACTCAACGTGGCTGTTGACGGATTCGACGGGATAGATCTGTCTGCTGGTACTACAGAGGTCGTCTCGCTTCAGACGACAAAGGGCCGACGTCAGTTTCAGTACACGGTCTCCGATGTCGAACGCCACGCGGGTGACAGCGACGAGGAACCCGTGGCGTGGACAATTGTTTTTCGAGACGTGACCGATCAGCGAACCCGTGAACAGCGGCTCTCAGTACTCAATCGAGTGCTTCGACACAACGTCCGGAACAAACTCGACGTGATCTTAGCGCATGCGGATCACGTAGAAGACGACACGCACCGGACAGTCATTCAAAATAGTGCCAGCGAACTCGCCTCGGTCAGCCGGAAAGCACGGGAGGCTGAAGCAGTTATGACCGACAGCGTTAGCGCCCCGTCAACGGTCAACATTGCTGCGGTCGCCCACGAAGTCGCCGCAACGGCCCGCGATGACTACCCGGATAGCAGCATCTCAGTCACTGCTCCGGAGCGGCTACAATTGACCTCCTATCGAACTGTTGTGCGACGGCTTATGACAGAACTCGTCGAGAACGCTATTGTTCACTCAGATGACCCCGCACGAGTCGATATCGAGGTCGAAACGACAACCGATGAAATCCCGCAGCTCCGCATCGCAGACAATGGGTCCGGGATTCCGGACCGAGAACGTGAGTTGTTGACCGAATCGAATGAAACGCAACTCGAGCACGGACTTGGTGTCGGACTCTGGTTCGTTAATTGGGCAGTAAGCCAATTAGGCGCTGAACTTGAGTTTCAGTCTACTGGTACCACAGGCACTACGGTAATCGTTCGTTTTCATCGGAACAGCGAGTCGATGCGGCAAGACTCAGACGGTAGTCACAGTAGGTAACAAGCGTATTGAAGCTGGAGTCTTAGCCGACGGTGGCTTTGTTGAAATCCTCAAAGAGTAATATATTGAACCGGGTCCTAGTCCGTACAGAAATCTCAAGAATCGCTCAGTACAGAGGGGCTAGAGAACAAATCTGGTGCTACAGAGTTTTCTTCATACAGGTGGCTGTTGAAGGGCAAAGGTCGTCGAACGCTGTAGTTTGCTGAATAGCTCTTGGAACTGTACTTCGATCTATTTCTACGTATCCTAGCTCGGTAAAGAAACCAGAAGCGTTCGTCGTCAACAGGTACAGCGTGTCAACGTCGGCAGATTGCGCTTCCGTTTCCGCAACCGCACAGAGCGCTGTTCCGTATCCCTGGCCTCGCACAGCTTCTTCGACGACGACCGACCGTAGAAGACCGTCAGTGTCATAAATTTCGATACCTGCGGCGCCGATCCGTTCGTCTCCATCGTAACCGATGTAGAAGCAGTCGGGTTTCGACCGTACGTCCTGAGACGGCAAGCCGTTCGCTTCAAGTTTAGTTTCGACATAAGAGAGAGTGGCCTCGTCCGCTCGTCGGAGCTTGAGGGGTGCTCCATTCATACTTCAGAGGAGTATCCGAAGCATCTAATAGTTTCGTCAGGTGTGGTCCTGTTCAATACGCATTTCTCACCAACCGGCTGATTCATCGGTGTATGTGTCTGAATAATAGAATTCCAACAAAGCCGGCTAGCAGTGTTTCAGGACGAGCAACACCCCATCCACGCTGTTCGGATTCAGTCTTGGCGGGTCAACCGACAGGTCCCTGCTCGTGGCGACGATAGCCTGTCAGTTCCGATACCGCACCGCAGTCGTCGACCGTCGGCGTCGGCGGGACGTGACCGCAATCCATGGAGACCCATGCGTTGCCGCATTTCGTCCGGAGACGGTTGGTCCACAACTTCACATTAGCCATTACTCTCACAGATTGGGCTGCTATCCTTAGCGACTCTACATTGACGACGATTGGACAAAATATATCATCTGCCGAATAGCTTTTAACAGAGCCACCATCTTTAGTCACTAGGTGTTTGAAAAACGGTCTGATGTATTCAGTCCTCCAACAGAACGGTCTGACATTCGGACGACGCATACAGCGGGTATCGCTGCTTCGCCTGTTATACTGCTCTCGGTGGTGTGAACAGATCCGTCTACAGTTGGCTGAACCCCGCAGCAACGCCCGACATTCTCCTCATTGTACGCGGCCTCGTGGTGATTGATAGTATGAGCGACGATTCAGGTGTGAATATTAAAGGCCCCGATAGCCTCAAGGGTGCGTTACTGTATATTCTCATTGGGATTGCTATCATCAGTTACGGGGGATACGATTACGTTCAACAGACGGAGGCAGTCCGGGAATCAGTCGAGGTTGATGCGACTATCACCGAACTCGACATCGAGGCTGATAGCGGAACGTCATCAAATCCGGGCGCCGATTTCGATCCGGTGGTTGAGTTTGAGTACACGTATAACGGAACTGAATATACTGGGACAAAAATCTATCCAGCAGATATTGAGCAGAACTACGAAACCCAGTCAAGCGCCGAATCAGCCATTGAGGAGTTCGAACAGGGGACACAAACAACCGCATATGTTTCCCCTGACCAGCCGGGAGATGCGTTTTTGAAAGATCAAACGTCGAACGCACCGATCATTGCGATTGTACTCGGTGGACTATTCACCCTCTTCGCCGCATTTTCTGCCGTAAGGAAACTCTAGCACACTGAAACTGCGCTGAGGGTGATCCGTTGGCGTAGAGCAGAATGTATTCGTTGTTTGTTAGGAATAGTAAGGATAAAAACTGTGAGCATTCTCTGTTTCTGAGCCAGAGAGTACAGGTAACATCTATACAATTGCCGGATGCTGGCTGAACTATGGACAGAAGCTCGAAGAGCCAGTTGTTGGTCTCCGGGGGAAGTCTTTTACTAGTATTCCAACTAATCGTGTTTCAAGGGGCGTTCAACATCGTCGAAACCCCTGGAGTTTCAGGTAGGCTGAGGGGTGTTCTCAGTGGTGGATTATTGCTCATCGCCACGATCTGTGTCGGTAGCGGAGCATATCTTCGGTATCAGCGCACGCTAGTTACACAGGGTCTACACTGAGCGCCTGAGCGTCGATCGATTTTTGTGAAATGATAGCATACGCTCAGTTGCTGATGCCCTCCGCAGATTACGGGGACGAGCCTCCTTTGAGGACCGGAGGGACAGGGGGCATCAGCCTTTTGTGTGCTGGTAGTACGCCTTTGATGGAGAACATTTAGCCGTATGTATTTCAGCTACGACCGCTAATTGTCGGCATGTATATGCCCTCCATCTTCAACCAACTAGACGATCACCCGGTCTCACTTGTGGCCGGATTTGTGACCGTCGCCGGAGTGTATGTACTCACTCCGGCAGTGTGGTATACGGCGTTGATCGCGGGAATGATCGTATCTGGCGTTCTTGAGTTCGCGATCAAGGAGGTACCGCCCGACACCGACGAGTACGATCCGGAACAGTACCCGCTGTGGGCAGCCGCGGATTCGGGTGATGCTCCAACCGACGGCCGCAACACCGACTCTACGGATGATGCGTTGTCAACACTCCAAGAACGATATGCCAGCGGTGAGCTCAACGATGCGGAATTTGAAGACAAAGTCGAACGACTCCTTGAGTCTGACAGAGATGACGCGCAATTGCATCTGGAAGAAGATTCTGTCATGGAAGAGTTGGAAAAGTAACTGTAGCCGGCTCCCGTACCTTGATTCTACAATTCCTCTCTGTGTTGGTTGATGAACACGCGCCTGACGGTTGTGCTTCCGAACCTGAAACACGTCTCCGAGCATTATCACCGAGCACACGTCTTCTGAAACGATGCCCTCCAAACGGACGTTCGCGAGGCGCTTAGGTGCGCTCGTGGCAACTGGGCTCGGTGTTAGTAGGCCCATTGGAGCACTGACTTCAGAACCCCCGCCCGCTGGAACGCTCGCAGTCAACGGAGCCGGTGAAACAGGACCGGCGTCTGGTAGCTCGGCCAACCACAGCTCTCCGCAGCAACTCCACTCAGCGGTTGCTAACGGGGAGTATAATCCGGCCGCAGTCACATCACGGGGAGTTGACACCGTGGTTACTGCGCGGTTTGATTCGAGCTTAGTAACGATGATGGGGGTCCCCCAGAAGGTTGCGGCTCCGACCCGAGACTTTCTTTCTCGGTACGACAGTGTATCGCTTGACCGACTCCAGCAGGTGGCTGGCGGAACCGCACTCACGACAGACGGCCCTGAGGGCTGTGGTGTCGTTGTCGGAGATATCGACGCACGGACACTCCGTCGAGAACTTGCCCGTGACGCCGATCTCATCCGAGAGCCAGCCACCAAGGCCGGCTTTACGCGGTTCAAATCGAAACGCGCTACCACGGCCCTTGGTGTTCGCGCGGATGAGATTGTCATCGGACACGCATCATCGATCAGCAGTGCGGTGACCCACCGTGACGCCGGTATCAGCGGCCTCGATGCGGGGCACTCACGGACAGAGACAGACTACGGACCGCTCCCGGCACGGCTCCGCGGAGACGCGACGGTCTGTGTTGACCTGGGGACAGAGACGCGGGAGTATCTACGACGTACGCTCTCGGACGCACCGGAAGCGCTCCGGACGGCGGTTGATGCGGCAACCGCAGTTGGCGTCGCTTGTGATGTGACCCAAGACAGCTCAAAGCATACGGAGTCTCTGTCAGCCACGCCTGCGACAAGCCAGCATGGCACTACCGATACTCTAACAACGACGTTTCGGTACGGCGCAGTAGCCGACCCGAAGCGGCTCGACAGAAAAACGGCAGAGGCGATTGCGCGTGCCGCCCACGAGGGAGAGTCTTCGTTTAGTGACGCAACCGTCTCCAGACACGGACGTACCGTGATACTGGAAACTGCCGCCGAGGGGGATATATTCGCGCCACATGCCGAACTAGCGGGGGTGACCGTTGGCGAAATCGAGTCGCTGTCAGACTCATGAACTCCAACATCGCGTCCACTCTCCACACACGGTATCGGTTTCAGTATGCCCCCAACGCAGCTACAGCAAAACGCTATCACCACGCTATCGATTCGACGATGCAAAACCGACACAACCTACAGATACGACCGCGGGACCGAGCGAGGATGGTATAATGAGTTCTGAGAAAGGCCCCGCAGAACCCTCAGATGAATCGACTCCGGATACGGACACGCGAACCGAGCATCACTCGCCGACGACCTCCGACCGCGTTCCGCCACGCTCCGAGTCGAGATCAGTTGTCGACCGGATCACCACTCGACACGCCGTCGGTGTCGCTGTGATGTTGGCGCTTGCTGCGGGGCTGTTCGTCGCTCCCAGCGTGTACGGCGCCGCAACCGGTCCGGACGGTACTGTCGCTGTGATAGAAATCGACGGGGCGATAGACTCGTCGACAGCACAGCACGTCGAAGACAACCTCCGTGACGCCCGCATGAACGACTCCATCAAGGCGGTCGTCTTGGAAGTCGACAGCGGTGGCGGCCTGCCAGCTCAGAGCGAACGGATGTACGCCGCGGTTGACCGTACCGCCTCAGTGATGCCGGTATACGCCGCAGTAGATACGCTCGGTGCATCCGGCGCGTATCTTGCGATCGCGCCCGCCGACCGCATCTACGTTGCTCCGTCTGCGCAGGCGGTCGGCAGCGTCGGTGTCGCGGGGGCTGCGCCGGCTCCGAGTGGACCAAACGCAGGGACATCCGGGCCGGACAAGCGAGGGAGTGACCCTGATACGCAGCGAGAGCGGCGAGAAACGCTCGCCAATCTCTTCATCGAGAACGTGATCGAACAGCGTGGCGACGAGATCGAACTTGACCGAGAAGCGATCGCGCACGCCGACGCCTACCTCGGAACCGAAGCCGTTGAAAATGGATTCGCGGACCGGTTTGGGTTTGTTGACGGAGCAGTCGCCGATGCCGCAGCTGAAGCCGGTATCGAGGACTACACGGTCGACACGCGTCGCACCGAAACCCGTGTTCCAGGGAGCATTCCGCTGTTACAACAGGATGACGGCACCGTCGTCGTTGTCGACGACTCTGGAAGTGGTCTTAACGACGACCTCATTCTCGCGGTAGCACCGCAAACGTGGGACGAAACTGTTGGAGAGGGGATAGTTATGACAAGCTACACCGGACGACTGCCCGCGGACCAACTCATTAGTGAGACGAATGCCGACGACACTGGCGCGCAACACGACAATCCCAACGCGACGAACGGGGGTGAGGCCGCATGAGCGTTAATCTCCGAACAGCAATCGGGGTATTCGCGCTCGTATTCCTCGCTGTTGTCGGCGTCGCCGCAGCCGGTGGCGTCCTCTTAGATACGGCCCCACCAGACACTGAGCCCGTCGCAGACGATCACTGGCAGTTGGACGCCGTCGAACCAGAGACCGTCAGTGAGGGCGGTGAGATCGAAATGGAGAGCAACGAGCCGTCGAACATGGTTGTCGTCCATCTCGGAGGTAGCACGACCGGCGCCGGAGGTGGGCTACCAGTACTGCCGGTTGAGGATGGTAACGCCCCTACGGAGGCAGATATTGGGACGCTCGGTGGTGAACGGCGTAGCGTCACACCGCTTACTACAGCACTCATTGAGAACGGCCACGAAGTTCGGTTCTACGGCGGTATCAGAAGCGGTGAGCGGCTCCAGTCGCTGCTCACTGACGCGGACGCGTTCGTGACGACTGCCCCCGGCGCACTCTCGGGACCGGACGCTGATGCCGTCAACTCATTCGTTGATGCGGGTGGTCGAACCCTCGTGACGAGCGACCCGGGCAACGCCGGGGCATTAACCGACTTCGGCTCCCCGTTCGGCGTCTACGGTGACGCCGGCTATGTGTACGACATGGAGCACAACGATGCGAGCTACCTCAGCGTCCTCGTTGAACCACCTGAGTCGACACCGCTCACTGACGGGGTTGAGCAGGTTGTCCTTCGTGGTGCTGCGTCTGTGGGCTCCGCTGATGACTCGGCAGCGCTCACGACGGCGGAGACGTCGCGGCGTTCCACCACTCGGGAGCCCGGCTCATACACGGTCGCAGTACGGAGCGAGTCACTCGCTGTGGTCGGAGACTCGAGTTTCCTCGCGCCCGAAAATGCCCATCGCGCCGATAACGGTGTCTTCATCGGGAACCTCGCTGACTTCCTCGTGAGCGGTGACGCCCCCGATGTGTCGTTCGGACCCCCGACCGGGCCGGGTGGGGGAACCCCACCAGGCGGAGGTGTGCCTCCCGGTGGCCCGGCCCCGCCTGAGCCGCCGGAGAACGCGACGGCCTAGCATCGGCTCATCACCTCGACTGGGTGAATATTTGAACTACTCTTAGTCGCAACTATCCTGTTTTCCCCATCTACGAAGTTGGTCGATTCGACCGCTGATCAACATAATACCTCCTACGGTTTCGTCGTCAGGAGAAACTTATCTCAAGATCGTCTGTTTGAGGATCTAAGCTCCCTATCCATGCCCGAATCGTTCCCATTGGTACGAGATACAACAACAATACGAGTCGTGAGGTGACTTCAGTATCTAATGCGATTGCGGTACCCACAACCACAAAGGTGACAGGGACAACCACGTAGAGAATCATAAACAGCAACTCAGTAACTGGAGCAAACGCAAACTGTATCGCGTCCATTGGTGACTTATTTTGATATGATTGATCCGCAATGAAGTATCGCCAGACCCGCCTCAGTTGGAACAACACGTCTCCTGTATGTTAGAAGGTATCACAGAATGGCCGTTACGGGCACCGTGAGAGAACGCTTGCCTAGTTGAGTTCGAACAATAGTGTCGAAAAAGAGAACTACTTTTGGTAGAAATCGCTATACAGCAGGTATGTGAACTGTTCTATGACACTCTCTGTATAACATTAAGTCATAGTGAAATATCGAGGGTCCCATCGCTTCCGGGTATGCCAGAGATCTCGAGCGTGGCCTGATTTCGCCCAGTCATTTCGACCTCGATTCTGGCAGTAAACGAAGTTTCCATACCTTTGATCATACTATCGACATTAGTGTTCATATCGGCACTTCGGTCGATTGCGACAACCCCAATTCCGTCGCCACGTCGGAGGTCAGTCAAGAAATTTGAATTGAGGAACCGAAAGACCGATCTCGTATCGTCAACTTCGCTGGCGATCGTCGAACAAAGGAAAATACCAGACCGGAAGCGGGCAGCTGACTGTTGCGATGCAGCGACGAGACTCGAGAACTGCATTCCGGTCTGCGTGAGGTCTCCGATATCATCGATAGCGGAGACATCATCGCCGCGAGCCGGTCCCTTCGCAGTCAATATGGAAGCTCGGGACCCTGCACCGTCCCGGGCGGCGTTGAGTGTCCGCTGGATTGTTCGTCCGCCGGCATTCGTTGCAAGGATAACGGCTCGCTCATCCTCTTCGGGGGCAACAAGACGTGAGAAGATAGTTTTCAGTACATCCGTATCTGTTCCGGTAAGAAGAATTGAACAACCGTTTTCGATCTCATCGATCGGAAGTTGCGACGTACCAAACTCGTCAGCGTGAACGCTCACTGTCCGACCTCCACGCGGCGGCTTGCGCGCACAGACTGCCGAAGCTCTAAGATTTCCATCACCGTTTCGGCAAACTGCTCGAGTTGCTGTCGTTCCGCTTCAGTGTACGTCCTTGGCTCGTGGTCTAATGCACACACTTGCCCAATGACGTGACCGTCCGGAGTCGTCATGTTGGCGCCAGCATACGAAACGATTCCAAGATTCTCTAGCTGTTCGTTTTTGCTGAACCGATTGTCATTAGCGATGTTTTCAACGACCATAACGTCCTCCTGTAGCATACTGTGCGTACACATCGTGTCTTCACGCGTCAACGAGTCCCAATCTGCGCCAGTACACGCGAGGAAATTCTCCTCGTCTTTCTCCAACAAACCAACGAACGCAACCGCGATATCGAAGTGCGTCGAAATGAGGTCAGTGATACGCTGGAAGCTCTTTTCGATCGGTAACTCGTCGATATCATACTCTTCGAGCGCTTTGAGCCGTTCCTCTTCGTTGTCCGGAGTGAGAAACCCTACCTGTGCGCTATGGTCGATAACATCGTTAATAATGAAGCCAAGACGGTCCTTCGCGTCTGGCAAGTCTCGATTGAGATACTCAACAAGTACCTCCTCAAACGATTTGGTGTCGATATCAGATGGCGAAACGTCGGTGAACAACACTACCGGTGTCTGTGGAATACGATCTCTAACATGTTGGATAATGTCCATCCCGTTGCCATCGGCGAGCGTATAAGATGTAACGACTCCGACGACAGACCCGTCATTGATGATATCACGGGCAGATTCAACTGATGTAGCTGTTACTGTGGTGAGATTCTCTTCATCCTCAACTGCGGATGACATCGAAGAGATTCGATCTTCAGTATCAACGCACAGCACCTTACGTGACATAATAAAAATTTGCTCTTCTACGTTTAGATAGCTACTGCCCAAATTATCAAAAATAAAATTCATCTACTGCATGATTTACATTTTAAAATATATAATGAGTTGCTGAATCCGATGACTGCGTAGGGATCACTGCTTGAGAGCTTGTTCGAGGTTGTAGACTGCGGCGGTCAACACGAGTTCGTGGGACTGGTGGTACCAAGCGCGAGGGTGGACAGCGGGTCCGAACCGACGCTTGATTGTCAAAAAGGCGGTCTCGGCCATCCAGCGCTGGCCGTATAGCCCGCTGTCCAACCGCGCGTTATTTGGGCTTACTCTGTTCAGTGGCGTAGCGCGGCTGTTCGCACTCGCACTCGCCAGTATGGAGATTGTGGTGGTCCCGCAGAGACTGAAACGCGCAGCGTAGCTTCACATATCGGACGCCGTGTGTGAGCTGAGCTTGAAACGGACGAAGATACCTAGTTTCTTAACCTACAACAGCTGGCAGCACCACCAGTTGTTGGTTAATATTGATAGACAGCCACTACTGGACAAACTCTCGCCGGCAGATATATCACGGTTGTTTGTTAATGTTTAACACTCCACGTGAAACAGCGTGGTGGGAAATACTATGAACGGAATACAAGACGGAGTTGCGGTCGTCACTGGCGGTGGATCGGGAATTGGTCGACAGTCGTCGCTTCGGTTCGCCGAGGCAGGAGCAAAGGTCGTTGTCGCCGATATCGACGAAGATGGCGGCCATGAGACGGTCGAGATGATCACGAGTGACGGCGGCGAAGCGACGTTCGTCAAGACAAACGTGACCGACTCTGACGATGTTGACGCCATGGTACAGACGGCGCTCGACGAGTACGGCGGGCTTGACTTCGCACACAACAACGCTGGCATCGCAGATGAGGGTACCCGCCTTGCTGAATACGACGAGGAGCAGTGGGATCGGATGATCGACGTGAATCTGAAAGGCGTTTGGCGATGTCTGAAAGCCGAGATCTCAGAGATGATTGAACGAGGTGGTGGGGCTATTGTCAACACTTCCTCAGTCGCTGGCGTGAGTGCGAACGGAAGCGCGCACTACGCGGCCAGTAAACACGGCGTTATTGGACTAACTCGGCGGGCAACGGTTGACTATGCTGAGGATGGAATCCGGTTCAACGCTGTCTGTCCAGGTGTCATCGACACGCCAATGGTCCAACAGGCGGGAGTGGACAACAGTGAAGAGATGGACCGCATTACTGCGGGTATCCCAGTAGGACGCCTCGGTGAGCCCCAAGAGATAGCCGATACAGTCGTTTGGCTTTGTTCTGAGGATTCCTCCTACGTGATGGGCCAGCCAATTATTGTCGACGGAGGGTTGCTTGCTCAGTAGCTGAATAGATACCGCAGCGGTGGCTTTCATTTCGGCGGCAACATGGTGTCTCCGTACACCGCAGTGCTGCCGCGATGAAGATCTCGTAGAAGACATCTCACACCCAACACCAATCGCTCAAGGCAAAGCGTTGCGTAGGAAGTTCAGCTAATCTGAGGGCAGAGCGAGTGCGAGACATCTCAACCAGCTCGTCAAGTTCGATGCCGAGACGCTCTAGATGTTCGTGGAGTTCGTCTAGCTGCCGAGAGACACCTTCGTCTGATGTCGAAACACGGGCGTAGATTGCTGTGTCTGAGGGTCCGTTTCTGAGTGCGCGCTCTTGTATTAAACAAGTGGGACACAGTTTCGGAGGGTAGGCCAGTTTTGGATCGAATCGCCATCAAGCCGTGGTGATAGAGATACGAGCGCATACCCCCGCCTTGCCGTGAGTGACGAGTGTTCCGACAGAGTGTCGCAACCGAGGAACGAACAGGCGGGGGTCAAGCGGACATCATTCTCAGCAGTCGGGGGTCGATTTTGAATCCTTACTCTCGAATTACGGTCGTGGGTGCGCTCGGATCTTCCTAGACATCGGCTTCGCTACAATGCCGGCCACCGCGACGGCCCCGGTAGCTTCCAGCCTCACCGTCGGAATGCGCCTCAACGAACGCGTGAACGTACGAGCCCAGCGCGAGGTCTTTCACGCCCTTTTCGCGATCATCGGGAGCCAGCTGATCCTCGGTAGCGCAAGAGCCGCGTAGCCGGTACCGCTGGTCGCCGACGACCCCTATCGACACGTACACAATAATATAGACGCCTCATGATACCACATACCAGCCGCTATATCCGATTCGCGAGAAGGGAATATATGGCTCGCCGTCTTCCGGAACTGTCTGCAGTCGAGACGCGACAACCGACGCACCGCCGCCGGGTGCTCAAGGGCACCGTCGGTATCACAACGGCGGGTGCGCTCGGGGCTGTGTACACCGACGGTGGGCTGGAACCCGAGGACGCTAACGAGACGAGTGACGCAGCAGCCGCGCAACGTCGGGACAGCGGGGTCGGTCCGGTAGACGCCACTCCAACCGGTGAACTCACCCTCATCGCGCACCGTGGCTTCGCGGGAGAGAACCCAGAAAACACCGTCACCGCTGCTCAGGCGGCCGCAAGCGAGAGCGGATCGACGGATGACGAGGGAACGACGACCCGCCAAGCCGACGTCATCGAGATCGACGTCGTTCCGACAGCCGACGGCGACGTGGTCGTGTTCCACGACAACAACTTAGCAGGACGCGGTGGCGGCGATCGCGGACTCACGGACGAGACGGGCGTCGTCTGGGAAACCGAGACGACGGCTGTCACCAGTGCGGAGGTACTCCAGAGCGGCGACACGGTACCGCGCCTGTCAACGCTCCTTGAAGCCGTCCCTCCCGAGGTCGGGGTCAACGTGGAATTGAAAAACCCCGGCCGGTACGACCTGCGGTTCGACGAGAAACTCTCTCCAGACGCACTTGCTGACCGCAGAGCTGCTTGGCAGCCATTTGTGGACCGAGTTGTCGACATACTCGACGCTCACGACAACGAGTTTCTTTGTTCGTCATTCTGTGAGGGTGCGCTGGCCGCGACGCGCGACACGTCATCGTATCCGGTCGCTCCTATCGTCTACGAGTCGGTTGGCGACGGACTCGCCATCGCTCGGGCACACGACGCCGCAGCGGTCCACGCCCCGATGAAGGTAATATTCGGAACTCCGTTTCACGATCCGGCGATCACCGCCGGCGTGGACCTCGTCGCCGAGGCGCACGCCGACGGACGTGAAGTAAACGTGTGGACAGTCGACACGTGGTATCAGGCCAGTCGGCTTGCTGCCGCCGGCGTCGACGGCATCGCCGCCGACTACTCCGGTCTGCTCCCCGCTGCCGGTGAGACGTCTGCCGGAGACACGTAGTCCTGAGCACGACGCGAGCGGCCGGTCGACGGAGACCAGGTGTGAGCGCGCCGACGCGGCCCCAGCTCTGTTAGTGGCGCCCTTCGATCGACTCTTCTTCCTCCGCCGTCGATTCTCGTCGATTAACTCTTCGTGGTCACGACGGGTTACTGAGCGACGGTGTCGATGGGGTTGTCTCAGCGATGTTTCGCAAAATACCCCAGAACCCTCTAGATCGGTATGTACAGGTACGTATCAAGGGGGGAGTAATAGTAGCGGTGATTACCACCTACTACTAATCATTTCAAATATTATAAAATGTTAAAATGAAACTAATATACCTCAAGATGTGGTGGACGCAAACGACTCACACAGTGGTCGGCGTAGATTTCTTCAAGCAACCGGTGCGGCCGCCGTCGGTCTTGCTTCCGCTGGATGTTTAGGAGCAACATCAGGAGGTTCGGACGGCGCTGATGGCTCGGACGGCTCTTCCAGTTCCACGAACAGTGCGAACTCCGAAAGCAGCGGTGAGACGACTATTAATTGGTGGCACGCGATGGGGGGAAACCTCGGCGAAACGGTCGACGCGCTCGCGGCCGACTTCAACGAACAGTCCTCCGGCGTGACGGTCGAAACGAGCTACAAGGGAAGCTATGACGAGACGCTGAACGCGGTCACCTCAGCAATCGGTGCGGGCGAAGCACCGGAACTGGCACAGATCGTCGACCTCGGGAGTCGCCTCGCGATCGACAGCGGTGCGTTCGTCCCGATGGAGGAGGCGCTTCCGAGCGACCGGATCGACTGGTCCGACTTCCAAGACCCGGTCATCGATTACTACTCGTTCGACGGCACGGTGTACTCAATGCCGTTCAACTCCTCGAATCCGATTTTCTATTACAACAAGGACATGTTCGAGGAGGCCGGGCTGGACCCCGAATCACCGCCGTCGACGCTCGCGGAGGTCCGCGAAGCGAGCGAAACCGTCGTCGACCAAGGGGTCGCGGAACAAGGAATCACGTTCGCCAACGTCTCGTGGTTCCCTGAGCAGTGGTTCGCGGAAGCGAACGTCCCACTCGTGAACGAAGAGAACGGTCGTGCGGGGGACCCGACCGAGGTCAATCTGGACACCGAGACGGCCGACCGGGTTTTTAATTGGTGGGCGGAAATGTACGCCGACGGCCTGTACAACCACGCCGGTGTCGGCGCCTGGGGCGCCGCACAGCAGGCGTTCCTCAACGGACAGACCGCGATGTGGATCTCGTCTACGGCCGGCGTCGCTTCGGCGACTGCGGGAGCCGAGGAGAACGGCTTCGAACTCGGGACGGGGTACTACCCGACGGCCGGCGACACCCGCACCGGCGTCGTCATCGGCGGCGCGTCGCTGTGGATGACTCGTGGCCTGTCCGACGAGAAGAAGCAGGGACTCACCGACTTCCTCCTCTGGCTGGCCGAGGCGGAACAGCAGGCGTTCTGGCACCAGAACACCGGGTACTTCCCGGTCAGCGACAGCGCCGTCGAGTACCTCGAAGAAGACGGATGGTTCGACGAAAACCCCAATTTCCAGACCGCGTTCGACCAGCTTCAGGAGACGGAACAGACCGTTGCGACGCAGGGGTGGCAGGCCGGACCGGCGTCGAAGGTTCGGACGATCATTCAGGACGGCTACGTTAGCATGATCAACTCCGATGTCACCGTCGATTCGAAGCTCGCGGAAATGAAGTCGGAGGCTGACGACGCCCTACAGAGCTACATCCAGAGCAAAGGCAACTGAAATGGGCGTACACGAGAACACATACGATAGTTCGCTGGGGGCGTACCTCCTGCTGCTGCCGACACTAGCGGCGATCATCGCGTTCCTGTACTACCCGTCGCTACAGACGCTCCGGTTCAGCTTCTTCCAGACGTTTTTGTTCGGTCAGAACACCCGGTTCGTTGGACTGGCGAACTTCACCGACCTGTTGGGGTCGCAAGTGTACCTCACGAGCGTCGGCCTAACAATGGCGTTCGCGGTGATCGTCGTGATCGGATCGCTCGCCGTCGGCCTCCTCGTCGCGTTCTTGTTGTACGAGGTCAGCGACGGGAAGGCCGCGTACCTGATCGCCGCAATTTGGCCGTACGCACTGCCGACAGCCGTCGCAGGAACGGTCCTGTTGTTCCTTGCGCACCCGAGTGTCGGTATCTACACGCACTACCTCGAGGCGTGGTTCGGAATCGAACTCGACTGGTTCACCGTCGGGTGGCAGGGGTTCGCCGTCGTCACGGTGGCGGCGATCTGGAAACAGGTCGGGTACAACGTGATATTCATGCTCGCCGCGTTGAACAATGTGCCTGAGTCGCTCAACGAGGCGTGTCGGCTCGACGGAATCGAAACGTGGCGCCGACTGGTGCGTGTGTACCTTCCGCTCATGTCGCCCACGTTGGTGTTCTTGGTTGTGATCAACACGATCTACGCGTTTTTCGGCAGTTTCGCCCTGATCGACTTAATGACGCAGGGGGGACCGACAAATGCCACCAACTTGATGATATATCAGTTGTACCGTGACGCCTTCCAGTTCAACAACCTCGGTCTCGCATCCGCGCAGTCCGTGATTCTGTTCGTACTCGTGGCGGGACTCACGTTTGTCCAACTGCGCGTTTCCGACCGCTACGCACACTACTAATGTCACTCGACACTAACAACATCGCGACCGACGTTCGAGAGCGCGGACCGCTGTCGGCGATAGCCGACACACAGGTACTCCCGGCGCAGTGGCGCGTCCACATCGGACTCATCACTTCTGTCTTAGTGATGGCCTCGCCGCTCCTGCTTGCGTTCGTAATGAGCACCCAGACTGTTCCCGAAGTGTACGATATCACGGACATTGGCGTTGGCAGCGACGGGCTGGCAAACTACGCCGAGGTGTTCACAAAGTACGGAATGGCATCGTACATGTTCAACTCTTTAGTGATGTCTATCGTCGTCACCGTCGCGAAGATCGCCGTGAGCCTCCTCGCCGCGGTCGCGCTCGTTTTCTACAACTTCCGGTTCAAGAACGCGATCTTCTTTCTGATCCTGTTCACGCTGATGTTCCCTGTCCCGGTACGAATCGTCCCCTTGTACGAGATGATGGCCGCACTAGGATGGACGAACACGCTGCTGGCGCTCACCGGTCCGTACGTCGCGAGCGCGACCGCTGTGTTCCTCCTCCGCCAGCACTTCATGTCGATCCCCGATTCGCTCGTCGAGTCGGCCAAAGTCGACGGCGTCGGTCCGCTCCGCTTCCTTTGGAAGGTGCTGATCCCGATGTCTCGGGGGATGATAAGCGGTCTCAGCGTGATCACGTTCATCTACGCGTGGAACCAGTACCTGTGGCCGCTGATCGTCGTCTCTGACCAGAGCAAACAGGTTGTACAGGTCGGTATGAAATACCTCCAATCGGTCGGTAACGCTGGCCAAACCGACTGGGGGCTCATCATGGCGGGCGCCGTGTTGACGCTGCTGCCGCCGCTGCTGGCGCTCATCGTCTTCCGAGGCCCGCTGCTGGAAACCTTCGGACTATCAGAATGACCGGAATCACAACGACAGACCTGGTGAAGCGCTTCGAAGATGTCACCGCCGTTGGCGGCGTCGACCTCAACGTCAAAGACGGCGAGTTCCTCGTCTTGGTCGGTCCGTCGGGGTGCGGGAAATCAACTACGCTCCGACTCCTCGCGGGCCTTGAGTCTCCGACGGAAGGTTCCATCGAGATCGCTGACGAGGTCGTGACGACTGTATCGCCCGCCGCGCGCGACGTCGCAATGGTGTTCCAGAATTACGCGCTGTACCCACATATGACTGCTCGAGAGAACATGACGTTCGGTCTCGGAACGGCCACCGATTTCACCGACGACGAGGTGGCAGAGCGGGTCGCAGACGCGGCTGAGATCCTTGACATCGAAGACCTCCTTGATAGGACTCCGTCAGCGCTTTCCGGGGGCGAACAACAACGCGTGGCCATCGGGCGGGCGCTCGTTCGCGATCCGGAGGTGTTCCTAATGGACGAGCCGCTCAGCAACCTCGATGCGAAACTCCGCGTCCAGATGCGTGCCGAACTCGCCGAGCTCCACGAGCAGCTTCGCACGACGACGCTGTACGTCACGCACGATCAGGTCGAAGCGATGACGCTCGGCGATCGGGTCGCGGTCATGTACGACGGCGAGATTCAGCAGGTCGCACCGCCACAGCGGTTGTACGATGCGCCGGCGACTCAGTTTGTCGCCGAGTTCATCGGTAGTCCGGGTATGAACACCGTCGAGGGGCTGCTCGAACAGCGTGGGGACTCTGTCCGCGTGACGTGGGGCGAGAACAGCGTTCCGTTGCCGAGTCCGGTCCCCGACTCTGTGACATCTCACGCGGGAGACCGTGTGGTTCTGGGTGTCCGTCCCGAAGACCTGTCACAGGACATGAACGGCCCGCTCAGCATGGATGTCACCGTCACCGAACCGCTCGGTGATTCGCTGTTGACCCGGGGCACGGTCGGTGACATTGAGATGGAAGTCAGCCTTCCGCCGCGGTCGGCGGTCGAAGTCGGTGACGTGCTGTCGTTAACCACCGATCCCGAACGGCTCCACTTGTTTGACCCCGAGGCCGGGGGCGCGTTCTATCACTCCGCCGAGAACGTCGCCTCAGAGTCGACCGACCAGCCCGCGCACGAGGCGCAGTGGAACACGACATGAGTCGGATCGAAACACAGTACAACGCGATCGTCTTCGACAACGATGGCGTCCTCACCTATCCGACGGACGAGTCGGTCCTGACGGAAGCGTCGCGGCGGGCGTTCGCGGCGTTCGACGTCGACCCGACACCGAGCGATGTCCGGTCGCTCGTCGACGATCTCTCGGTGGAAACGGTGCGCACGCTTGCCGAGCGGTACGAAGTTGCCGCTGACGCGTTCTGGCGTCGTCACGAGACGGAACGCACGGCCCGCCAGTTGGCGGCGATCCGAGACGGTGAGAAGCCGCTCTACGACGACGTCGAGATGCTCGCCGACCTCGCGGTCCCGACAGCGATCGTGAGCAACAACCAGCACGCGACAATCGAACACATTGTCGCGGAGTTCGGTCTGGAGGGGATGTTCGAAGCGTACTACGGTCGAGAGCCGTCGCTTCGCGGACTGGAACGTCGCAAGCCGGACCCGTCGTATCTTGAGGCGGCGCTCGACGAGTTGGGCGTCGAATCGGCGTTGTACGTTGGTGACAGCCGTGTCGACGTGGCGGCGGCTCGTGCGGCCGGCGTCGACGCCGCGTTCGTGAACCGACCGCATCGCCGCGGGTATCGTCTCGATATCCGACCGACGTATCGCCTCGATAGCCTCGCCGAGCTCGCGAACCTTCCCACGAAGTAATCCACGGTCCGCTACCCAAATCAATATGAATCCACGAATCGGTTTCGTCACCGCAGTCGCATCGGAGCTGGAACCGCAGTTGCGCTTCGCCGGGGACGGGGAGTTCGACTACGTCGAGATACTCATGGACGGGCCTCACAGCCACGAGCATCTCACGTCGAATCGCGGGACGATTCGGCAGATACTGGACGATCACGGCCTCGACCTACTCGTTCACCTTCCGTTCCCAACAGACATCGGATCGCCTTACGAGTCCGTCCGCAGCGGTGCCGTCGAAACGCAGTCGGCCTGTATCGATGCCGCGGCCGAACTGGGGGCAGAAAAGGCCGTTCTCCACCCAGAGTCCTCCGCATGGTCAGTCGCGTGGGACGACGCGGAGCTCCGCGAGTACATCGACGAATCAGTCAGCAAACTGAACGCGTACGGTAACTCACGTCACGTCGAAATCTGTGCCGAGAACATATTCGGAAGCCCGTACACTATCGAACACATCGACGGATTGCTCGCCGCGACGGACACTTCGCTGACGCTCGATACGGGCCACGCTCGGGTAACCGGTCACGACCCGACGGAGACAGCCGCGTTCGTCGCTGACCACGCCGACCGCATCTCGCACGTTCACCTGAACGACACCCGTCGGCCGGCGGACGAACACCTCCCGTTCGGTGCCGGGAACCTCGACTTCGGGCCTATCTTCGACGCGTTCCCCACCAACTGGCACGGGACGCTCTCGCTGGAAGTCGGGACGCAGTCGCTTGACTACCTCCGTGAGTCACGCTCTCAGTTGGAGCGGTATCTCTAGAGATCGTTGAGAATGATTGACCGCCGGCGATCGTGCGGGAGAGGTCGAGTAAAGGAAGCGAGGACCGCCGGAGCGATGTTTTATGACTTCTCGGCTGATACGCGCTGGTATGGCACAGTCGTCGGTTCGGATCGTGACCGAGGTTCACGACGAGCCACATATCGAGGGGCGGCGCGTGACCGTCCGGCGGATTCAGGGGCTCGTCGAGGGGGCTGGAAAGTCGGCCGACGAGGTGGCCGACCAGCTCGACCTCGACGTCGCGGACGTGTACGGCGCGCTCCAGCACTACCACAGTCACCCCGACGAGATGGCGGCGGTCGAGCGCCAGCGGGCGGACCGCGAGGCCGCGGCGCGGGAGGCGGGCGTGGTGTCGCTGTCGGAGCTGAACGACGACGAGAGCGCGTAACCGGATGGAGTATCGGGTCCTCGTCGACGAGGGGACGAGAAGGGTCCACATAGGGACACGCATCTACGGACGGTAAAGCAGTTCTCCCCGGAATCTCTCATCGAAGGGTTCCACGAAGCCTCTGGCCGATTATTGTCACTTTTCGGGGCCGAGTCGGGGTTCCATGAACCTGCAACGGTTGCGATCGACATCACGAAGGTACCCTACTATGGCCAAGTCGAAGGAATGCCGATGGTGAGCGGCGATACTGATGGAGAAGGGCTCGTCTTCAAGTACGCGACCCTCACGATCGTCGGACGAAATATTCCCATCATCCTCGAGGTAGAACCCGTTCGCGAGAGTTCTGCGTGGGACGAGAACTCGTCAAATCGGATTCACAGAACGGTACGCCGGCTGATTCAGCGGGCGCGTGAACACGTCAATATTGAGATGGTCCTCTGTGACGCGGAGTTTGATTCGAAACATGTCTTCCAGACGCTGTCGAACCTGAAGGACTTACCATAATCTCGGAGGATAGATTTGATGCGTGCCTTCTATTTTCTACTTAAGTATCTGGAATAATATACTCACTCTAGCTTCTCTTTCTGTTTTTCATTAAATCCGCAGAATGTGTTAGGACTAGGTGAAAACAAGATCGAAACTGTATCGCCGTTGAGGGCTTCTGAAACACACATTTGGAAGAGAAGTAAGGCAGCAGATGTCGTAGGAGGTTGATCTATGCTGTCGACGGCGAAAAATAATTTTCCCGCCTTTTGTGATATCTTGGTCCGGACACAGTTATGCGATCCAACAGAGCAAAACAATCCTTGATCGATACTGTCCAATTCGAACCTACTCAAGCAAAAGTCAACTACTCACTGTGCCTATTCATCCTCGGTATCTGTTGCGGCCAAAATCTCAGGATACCGGTTCCGTATCGTCATCTCGCTCACGTCCGTAGCATGAGCGATATCTGCTTGTCGGAGAGACTCATCGCACTGTTTGGCAGCCGCGTACAGTGCCCCCGCGGCGATGCCTACCGGATGTTTCCCGCTGTGAACACCGTTTTCAACCGCTATTCCGGCGAGACGTCGTGCCTCTTGCTCTGTCGCGTCCGTACACTCCACGTCCGACGCAATCCGCCCGATGAAAGAACGAGGATCTGTTGGTGGAATTTCTAACCCGAGTTCACGTGAGACGTGTCGATATGCCCGCTCAACGCGAATTTGTTCGACGCGGCTCACTGTTGAGACTTCGTCGATGGAGCGTGGGACACCGTTCATGCGACTCGCCGCGTATAGCGCCGCAGTGGCGACGCTTTCAACGGCTCGACCCCTAACGAGTCCGTCCGCAAGTGCGCGACGATAGATGACGCCTGCTGTCTCTCGAGTGCTGTCGGGCACGCCAAGCGCGGAAGCCATGCGATTGATCTCACCGAGTGCATGCATAAGATTCCTATCCGCAGATGAGCGTCGTCGGAAGCGCTCATCCCACTGTCGGAGGCGACGCATCTGTTGTCGCTGTTCTCCTGACAGCGCGTTCCCCTTCGCATCGGTGTCTTGCCACCCAATCACCGTCGATAATCCCTTATCATGTAAGAGGTTCGTGCTCGATGGCCCGACGCGAGAGTCCTGACCACCGGTGCCATCCGGCGTGTACAGTTTGATGTTCGTATCAAGCGTTGCGTCTGAAACGACGAGTCCACAGTCGTCACAGACCGCATCAACGTCATCATCGGCTCGACGAAGTCGTCCGTGACACTCCGGACACGTAGTCTGACTGTGCCGTTCGTCCTCATTCTCCTCCGAAACGGAGTCGGTAACAGACTGTCCGTCGCCGGTTTCGCTTGACGAGGGCACATCAGTACCGTTTTTGCGGGAAACTGTGTCCGGTCGCTCTTGGTTAATGCGCTCGTTCATCACGTGTCATCACCTCTCGTGACCGGGACAGAACAGACGCGTCCCACCGTGTGTCTGGCCAGTACCGTTCATTGTGGGCCCTGAGCCGGCGTCGAGTCGCTGATCCTGATACCGTGCGCGGTGACTCTCGTAGCAACGGCAGATGGAACTGACCACACTGTCTCGGTGGGTACTGTCACTCCGTCGATCGCGAGACAGACGAGTTTCCCTCGTCCCCGCCGCGCCGCAACGACAAATTCAAACCGGCGTGATCGGTCGTCAGTCGCTGTCACGTGGATCGTTGAGAGCCCGTTCACACTCTCCCACGTTGTCGTGTCGACGACCCTGAGGTCGCCCGCAGGAGTGACAGCAGTCGAGCCACAGGCCGGGCAGGACCCCTCATGTGGACTTGCCCCGAGATACCCATAATCGGTGTCACACGCAAAGCAGTGTTCCATGGTCAGAGACTAGTATCGATCCACGATCGTCTCTGCGATGTGTGCCCGACCGGAACATGCTGGACAGGCAACTACGTCACCACCGTCTAACCCGAACACGGTCACAAATTGTTGTGAGACGTGTGCTCCGCAGTGGGCGCACTCAGGCATCGGATTACCCCAGCGAGCCCTCCATTTCGAGTTCGACGAGCCGGTTGAGCTCGACGGCGTACTCGATCGGCAGCTCCTCCGTGATCGGCTCGATGAAGCCCGAGACGATCATCTGCTTGGCGTCGTCGTCGTCGAGCCCGCGCGACTGGAGGTAGAAGATGTCCTCGTCGCCGATCTTGCCGACGGTCGCCTCGTGGGCGACGTCGACCTTCGACTCGTTGATCTCCATGTACGGCATCGTGTCCGACGTCGACTCGTTGTCGAACATCAGCGCGTCGCACTCGACGGCCGTCGAGGAGTTCTCGGCGCCGTCCGCGATGTGGACGAGGCCGCGGTAGTTGGTGCGACCGCCGTCCTTCGCGATCGACTTCGACTCGACGGTGGACTTCGTGTTCGGCGCGTTGTGGTACACCTTCGCGCCGGTGTCGATGTCCTGGCCCTCGCCCGCGAAGGCGATGGTGATGTGGTTGTCGGAGGCGCCGCGCCCCTTCAGGATCGTCGAGGGGTACAGCATCGTCGCCTTCGACCCCATCGACCCCGAAATCCACTCCATGCGCCCGCCCTTCTCGGCGATGGCGCGCTTCGTGTTCAGGTTGTACGTGTTCTTCGACCAGTTCTGCACGGTCGAGTACTGGACGTGGGCGTCCTCGCCGACAAACACTTCCACGCCGCCACAGTGGAGATTGAACTTCGAGTACTTCGGCGCTGAACAGCCCTCGATGTAGTGAACTTCCGAGCCCTCCTCGGCGATGATGAGCGTGTGCTCAAACTGGCCCATGCCCTCGGAGTTCATCCGGAAGTACGCCTGTACGGGCATGTCGACGGTGGTGTTTTCAGGGACGTAGACGAATGAGCCGCCCGACCAGATGGCGCCGTGAAGCGCCGCGAACTTGTTGTCGCTCGGGGGGACGCACTTCGTCATGAAGTGCTCGCGGACGAGCTCCTCGTGTTCTTGGACGGCCTCATCCATGTTACAGAAGATGACGCCCTTCTCCTCCCAGCGCTCCTGCATGTTCTGGTAGACGACCTCCGACTCGTACTGGGCGCCGACGCCCGAGAGCGCGTTCTTCTCGGCCTCCGGGATGCCCAGCTTGTCGAAGGTGTCTTTGATGTCGTCTGGAAGTTCGGTCCAGTCGTCGACGCCGGCACGGACGTCGACGTCGGGTCGGATGTACGGAACGATCTCGTCGACGTCGACCTCGCTCAAATCCGGCTGTCCGGGCCAGTCGGTCGGCATCGGCATCTCCTGGAACTGCTCGAGCGCGCGCAGGCGGCGCTCTAACATCCACTCCGGCTCGTCTTTGTCCTTTGAGATGACGCGGACTGTCTCTTCGGTGAGACCCTTGTCGGTCTTGAAGGCAGACTTCTCCTCCTTCTTGAACTCGAAGCGGGCCTCGGTGTTCGTCTCTTTGAGGTCGTCTTGTTTTGAACTCATCAAAGTATTCTTTAGAGACTGCGAATATAAATGTGGTGAGCTGAAGCGCTCGTTAGTAACTTATACTGGTTTCTTTGAGAAAGTTAGATAACCTTATGACATTTAATTCGGTTGCTCTAATTAATAGAATTTAATACATAAAGGAATAATTTACTGTGTATTCGCCATTCCGCCGTCAACGATGAGCGATTCACCATTCACGTAGTCCGAGAGATCACTTGCGAGGTACAGCGCTGTATCTGCGACGTCTTCAGGCTGGCCCGCTCGCCGGGACGGAATCGACTGAAGGAAGTCTTCTTCAGCATCTGTACCCATAATCGGATAGTCCTCAGTCGTCATCGTCGTCTCGATCAGTCCCGGATGGATAGCGTTCACTCGAACGCCGTCGGGTCCCAACTTCGCCGCCATCGCATATGTGAGTAGTCGTACGGCACCCTTTGTCCCACAATACGTGATGAACTCCCCTGAACCCTCGAGACCGGCGACCGAGGAGATGTTGATGATCCGCCCGCCACCAGCTTTGACCATCCGTTTCGCCGCCGCTTGCGCGCCAAAATAGACCCCTTTGACGTTGATGTCCATCATCCGATCAAACGCATCTTCGTCGACTTCGAGAAACTCCTCATCATGGAAGATCCCCGCGTTGTTCACCATCACGGTGACACCACCGAACTCCTCGGCAGCCTCAACCGCAGTCTCAAGATTGCCAACGTTCGTGACATCACACTCGACGAACGTTGCCCTCACCTCCGTTTCGGCCTCGATCAGTTCGTGGGTTGGATCTCCTCCCTCGCGAGGAGACTCCTGGATGTCAGCGATAACGATGTCTGCCCCTTCGGAAGCGAACCGGCGGGCAATAGCGCGTCCATTTCCGCTGGAGCCACCGGTAATGACTGCCACGTTGTCTGTGAGTAATGTGGGCATACCTCATGATCTATGGTGAGTGAGAAGATAGTTATATCGCGCTTGTGCGGTTGGAACACCATATCGTGAGCCTAATTGATAGAGCTGACGAGTGGGATACTGTGATAATTCGAATCAGAATCACTCATTAGCGAGAACGACTTGACAGCACTCGATCGCTGCTTCGATGTGGCGGTCGGCGACCACGTCGCCCGTTTCGTCAGCCGACTCAAGCAGTGTCGCAACTTGGCGGACCCGTTTCCGTCTGGTTTGCGTGTCAAGACCGTCACTGGTCGCATCGCGGGCGACGGCTTCAGCCTCTCCGAGCCATCGGTTCGTCGCTGGCGGAACTGGGCGGTCTGCGGTCGCAGTTAGATGAGTCGCCAGTGCGTTGACCGCAACCCGCGGTTCGGTTGGGATGTCGATTTCGTCCGTCATCGTCGGTGTATTGGCACCCACTGTGAAGAATTGTTGCGGCAAGCTACACTCCAGATGCTTGCGAACGTCTCCAGCCGAGCACGACCTCTTCTTCGCCTATTTTGACATCCTCCCCGCGCTGAAGCGCGAGGATTTCTCCTCGATTCTCCGTAACACCTCCACGGTATCTGTCTGGGCTCGTTCGAGAGATACACCAGACGACACAAATCCGTACGCAACCGAGAACGACTATGATCGAGTCGCTCTTCCGGATTGATATCGTCCTTTTCGTTCTCATCGGCGTGCTGGGCGGCGCACACTGTATCGGGATGTGTGGGCCGTTGGTGACGATGTACTCGAAGCAGATGAACCCACAGCCAGACGGCGGGACGGTGACAGCCAACGACGGGCGGGCCGGTCATCTCACGACCTACGAAGTTCGCCAGCACTTCCTGTTCAACGTCGGCCGGGCGACAACGTACGCGATTCTCGGGGCCGTCTTCGGCGCGCTCGGAAGCGTCGTGTTCGTCACCGCTGAACAGCTGACACCGATCGCCGACCTCCTGCGAGGTGTTGTCGGTCTTGCGGTCGGAGGGTTCATTGTGGCGACGGGCGTTCGATACGTGATTGGAGGAAGCGGAGGCGATATTCGAATACCCGGCGTCCAGCGCGTTACGTCGTGGCTCGCAACGAGAGTCCATCGGCACGTCAACAGTCCGAGTATTGTCGGGCTGGGAGCCGTCCACGCGTTTCTTCCCTGTCCGATGCTGTACCCCGCGTATCTGTTCGCCTTCGCGAGCGGCTCCCCGACCACCGGGGGAATCGCTCTCGGCGCCCTCGGCATTGGGACGATTCCAGCCGTCTTCCTCTATGGGACGATTATCCAGTCGATTGATGTCGCCCACCGGCGTCGTGTTCACCGGCTGCTCGGCGTGGTGTTCGTCGTGCTGGGGTACGTGCTGCTCGCGCACGGGCTGATGGCGCTCGGTGTTCACCTCCCGCATCCGATGCTCCCGCATTACCAACCCCTCGGCGGCGGGATGGGACATATGGGGCATTGACCGAGACCGACTCTCCTCCGGCGCGCTCGACACGCAAGGGGGTCTCTCCGGTGTCACCACGCCCGGGAAACGACGAAGACGATCTGCCGGTGCCCGGGAGCGATCACGCGGTGGTCACTCGTTTGAGGTCGTCGACGAGCTGCTCGATGTCGGTTCGCGGGCCTCGTGGGTACGCCCGCTCGATGATTCCCTGCTTATTAGCAGAATCAGTAGTTGAGACTGGCTGTCTCAATGCATACGGCTCCGATCGGCTTTGTAGCCATAGTCGAAGTAACTCCTTCGGGGTTTTCGTAGCTTTCACACCTAACACTCTTTGCAGTGGATGACGCACCTCCATTCAACGATGTCCATCGACCGGGATACCTTCGAGAACACGAGCGAGGACGAACTCGAGGAACTTTCCGTCCCGGATCAGGTCCTCGGATTTCTCGCTGCCAACGATGATCGCGCGTTCAAGGCCCGCGAAATCGCCTCTCAGATCGGTCTCGATGAGGGCGCGGTCAGCACCGCGCTCTCGAGACTGAAGGACCGGGATCTCGTCGAACACAAAGCGACGTACTGGGCGATAACCGACGATACAGAGCGACTCGACGGATACAACGGGTACGAACGAGCGACCGCCCTGTTCAACCAGCGACTCGGTACAGAGGACAAGGAGTTGTGGCGTGAACACGCACCCGAGGAACCGCATCCGAGTGTCGAGGACGAACAGTGACTGACGAAGAGAGACCGATTTTCGAGCGTGGCGACGTCGTCTACGGGGATGATCCGTTCAAAGGCGAGGAAGATGCTCGGCCCTGGCTCATTCTCTCGAATCATGAAGGCCGTCCGTTTCACGGCGAGCAGTATATTGCGCTCACGTTGACGTCGAAATCCTGGATGGACGGCCTGATCGACATTCCCGAAGAGAAATGGCTGCGTGGTGGGACGCCCGACGAGAGTCGAATTGTCCCATGGGGCGTCCAATCGATCGACCACGAGGATATCGACTTCTGGCAAGGACAGGTGGAGAGCGAACTTGTCGACGAAGCGGTCGCTGCCCTCGCCGAAGAGTTGCAGTAGCTGATCTGTACGAGACCAACCGGAATCGACAGGCATAGCAGGACGGGTGCCTCGGGGCTTGACCCCGAGGATGAAGGCTTGCTAACGCTGTTGTCTGTTACTGTCGTATCTCGCGTTATGATGGCTGAGTGAGAGCGTATAGAGTACCGGTGGTTGTTTGTGCAAACACTTGCTCGTCACCGGCACCGAGGAGAAATGTCTCACTGGAAATCGTCGTCTGAGCTTGCTCAAATGAAGAGAGTCTATCGACCCATGTGACCCGTCCGGCATCTGTTCCGACAATGAACCTGTCCAAGGTCGAGATTGTTTGTGTTACGGGCGTCTCAAAGCGTCTCTCATAGCGTTCCGTGCCGTTCTGAAGTGAGAGCTCATATAATGTCCCAAAAGTTCCAGAAGGTGCTTGCGCTGTCGACTCTGCAACTAAAAGAGACGATTCAGTTTTGTGGAACCCTTGGACTCGGGCATCCATTCCAAATGACGATCGCCACTGGAGCTGGCGGGTTGTCCGATCAAGTGCGGCGACGTTACCGTCTGCTCCAACATATACATGAGTATCGACAGGAAGAGGGCCGACAGTTGTTGACGGCCAGTTTTCCGGCTGCCACGCCCACAGAAGTGTTCCGTTACTGGGTGAGAGTGCGACGACGCCTCCTTGGTTGCCGAAGTAGACCGCCGTATCATCAGCTGCAAGTTGATCGTCTGGTGCGGCAATCACAGTGAAGTCGATTCCATCGATCGACGAGTGCTCCCAGCGAAGTGTTCCATCACTCGTCTCAAGTGCTGCAAGGGAGCCGTTCGCCGCGTAGAGGGTTTCATCCGAAACAGTGAGCGCTGAAGCGAGGTTATAAAGAGCAAGGAGAATACCCGCGTCTTTAGGCGCGGGATGAATCCGATAATCTGACTGATAATCCACCAACGCCACTCCCACTGGATATTCAACGCCGGTCGTTGGTTTTAATACGTATATTCTCATAACTGGTTATGTACCGCAGAACGATGCTGGGGACAACCCGCACCTACGTCGCACGCATCACGAACCACCGACAGGTTCGTGACGACCTCGACCAGTGCGGGTTCTCCGCATCCAAACTGTGGAACGTCGGTCGCTACTACATCCAAGGCAGGTGGGAAGAAGACGGTAAGATACCCGACGAAGCCGAACTGAAGTCGGAGTTAAAAGACCACGAACGCTACAGTGACCTACATTCTCAGTCAAGTCAGCGAGTTCTCGAAGAACTTGCTGAGGCGTTCACGGGCTGGTACAATTCCGACGATGGCAACAACCCACCCGGCTACCGGAAACGTGGCGACGACCACCCGCGCTCCACCGTAACGTGGAAAAAGCGAGCCATCAAGCACGACACAAAGCACGGCCAACTTCGCCTCTCGAAAGGCTTCAACATGAAAGAGTCGCGGTCGGACTTCATCCTCGCAGAGTACGAGACACGGCCCGACGTGACCGTGGAGAACATCCAGCAAGTCAGAGCCGTGTGGAACGGCGACGTGTGGGAACTACATCTCGTCTGCAACAAAGAAATTCCGGTCGAAGACGCACCGGGTGACAACACGGCGGGTATCGATCTCGGTATCAGCAATTATCTCGCCATCGACTACGAAAACGGTGCGAGCGAACTGTATCCGGGGAACGTGCTGAAAGAGGACAAGCACTACTTCACCCGCGAGGAGTACCAGACCGAAGGCGAGAACGGCCCGTCACGTCGTGCACTCCGTGCCCGGCAGAATCTCTCCCGTCGCAAAGACCACTTCCTCCACACACTCTCAAAACACATCGTTGAGCGATGTGTCGAAGAAGGCGTGGAGAAGATAGCGGTTGGTGACCTCAGCGATATCCGCGAAGATGAAAACGGCGATTCGCGGAACTGGGGTGGGTCGGGGAACAAGAAACTCCACGGATGGGAGTTTGACCGGTTCGCCCGTCTCCTCGAATACAAGGCCGAGGAACACGGTATCCTCGTTGACCGAGTGGACGAGGGAAACACGAGCAAGACGTGTTCGTGTTGCGGGCAGATTCGGGATAGCAACCGCGTGGAGCGCGGTCTGTACGTCTGTTCGTCGTGCGAGACGACGATGAACGCGGACGTGAACGGTGCGGTGAATATCCGCAGAAGGATAACTCAGAGTCCCCCGACCGGGGATATGAGTAACGGCTGTTTGGCACAGCCCGGAGTCTTCCTGTTCGACCGCGAGAGCGGGTCGTTCAACACGGGAGAACAGGGAGTCTGTAAACCCTAATATCCCAACACTCGGGATTCCCGCGTCTTCAGGCGCGGGAGGATGTCAATAGTTCTAGATCAATATCCCATTGTCGTGTCCCGTCTGTTGCATCAAAAACTGCGAGCTGGCTATTCCCAGATTGACTGCTATGATACCCACCAACTGCAAGCCATCCGTTCGTTACACAGGGTGGGGACAGTGGTGTTGGTTCGGGAACTGATGCGGTCCATTGCGTCCCATCTGGCGATTGTGAAAGAATGGTTCCCGAGCAGCCAGCGAGAACACCTGCCAAGAGCGTACCACTAGTGGCGAGGAACGAACGGCGGGAGGGCATACAGAAATCCACCCACCCGAATCATATAGACATTCTGGAAGCTATATCCAGAACCCACTCTGTTCTCACTCTACATCTAACGATTAGCTGCATCAGTCTTGTTCGCGACTGAGAAATCCAATAGAGCTACTGAAACCACTATACAGGTCAGTTAGACGGACTCTTGGGCATGTCCTGGCTATCTATTCGTAGTGGTCGCGACTCGCGAGTCTCGATGCAGTGTCTTTCGACGAATCGCACACCACCAGCACGTCGAGTGGCCCACATATGACTCGACGCCGCTGTACGATCGAACCTCGCTCGCCGGGTTAGAATCGGACGTTCGAGTCGTCTCGAGTGCCTGGATTACGCACCCTGATCATGACTCACTCGAACAGTTGGTCTGCTCGATTCCTTTGGCCTACTTCCGCTTCGAGGCCCACGACTGCTATGGAAGTTCCACACGCTACGAGATGGATACCCTCTTTCGCGTGTTCGTGCTGAAAGAACTCCACGGATGGCAGCACGAAACATCTCTCGTCGAGTACCTCGATAGCCACCCCGGACTCTGCGGACGCCTAGAGTTGGGGATGGTGCCCAATCAATCGACACTGTGGCGCAGCTGGAACGAGCGCTTCACGCGAGATCTCCGCGAGACGGTCCAGAAAGCGGCTCGAACGATCCTCATCAAAGCGCAAAACGCGGATGTCGCCGTACCACGCAAACCAGAACAAAGTTCCCGTCAAGGCCACGACGCCGCTGAATCGAACCCTGACGACCAGGCCATCCTAAACAAGACAGGGACGATTACCAAGCACGTCAGTCGCGTCGCGTTCCCCGCGTTCTCGCTCAACCGTGGCGGGGGCTGTGAGATTCCCGAGAACGCCTACTGGGGCTTACAGACCTACTTAGGACTCCGTGAGAACTTGGCCGCCAACGAGGGTGCTCGCAGCTTCATCCACGAGTCGACGCGTGATCGAACACCACTTGGGCATGGTCATCGCGACCAGATTCGTGATCTCCCTATCGAGCAGATTCGCGAGATGTACCGACAGGCAATCCGGCAACTCATCAACGAGCTCGCGGAGACGGAGAGGTTCTTTCGCGCAGGCATCGTTGCCATCGACATCACCGAGGACGATCCCTTCACGGGCGATAGGACGGACCACGAGGACGAGATTATCGGGACGAAGGAGAAGACCGACGAGTACGCCTACCCGTGGGCGACAGTCCAGTTGGTCGGCAACGCTGTCCCGCTCGTCCTTGATGCCCGCCCGGTACGGAAAGGCGAGTCACGACTAGAACTCGTGGAGGATTTGCTGGATTCGGCTGAAGAGCTCGTTCACGTCGATAACGTGCTGATGGACCGGGAGTTCGATAGCCAGCACGTCCTGGAGATGATTAGCCAGCGCGGGCTCTCATACGTCGTCCCGAAACGGATGCAGACCAGCGAGAAAGCCCAGGCCAAGCGGTTGCTCCAGCGTGAACAGGACCGATATGAGACCGACCGGAAGCTCCATCTCGGCAGGAACGAGTGGCACGAGACGACGCTGATCTATCGACGAAAAGAAGACTCCGAGCATGACGATCACCGGCAGTACTCGGTGTTCATGACGAATTGCGGGAGTGGTCACCTCACGGAGTACGGCTATCGCTGGGAGATCGAGAGTGGGTACAGGTCGATCAAACGGTTCATGGCTGCCACCACCTCAAAGGATTTCGGGCTACGGTTCTTCTACTTCGCGTTCGCGTGTCTCCTGTACTCGATTTGGCGAGCTGTCGATTTGCTCGTCCAGGTCGAGTTGACGGGTGAGTACGAACACTCACCCATTGTAACGGCCGACAATACGCTCACGCTGCTGAAGAAGGAGACCGGAATCGGATAGAGAGATACTCTGTCCGGGGCAATACGGATTCCTGAGTGGCAACGCTGCCGGGGATCTTGGAAATTCACCGCTCCAGTTAGTAGTACGACACGAGAAGACTCTCGAGAGTAGATCCGAACCAGCTTCACCTCGAAAATTCGCCCGAAACCACACATCACAGGCCCGCTAAACCCACTGTAGTCTCAACTTCACAATCTCGGAGGTTGTGTTTGATGCGTGCCTTATTTTCATATCTATTGGAACAGATTATTTGTTGAGAGCATGTGCGTATTGATCGCCGTCGTCATCAACTAGTGACCGAGTGAAAGCAGCGACAGAAACAAAGCTTGAAATCCGACTATATTTGCCAGAATTACCAATTTTAGATACAATATTAATCCTCGATAGATTGAGGCCAATCAATACCGTTCCAGCATTTACTGTTGGGATCTGTTAAACCCCTCTTCTTTAAGTATATTCTCACCTGAAACAGCCGGTTGATGAGAGCTGCGAAAAGAACAAACTGTTTCTCCTCGGAATATAACCCTTTCAACGTGATTGATCAGGAGTTGCGGAGGAACCTCTGTAGGGTGGGAATCATCGTTGTTGCTTTCTTCGGAGCGATTTTTGTTTCCGTCTTCCTCAATTCGTATGCCCTCAGCGGCCTCTTCTCGTTAGTCGCCGTCGCTGGTGTGTTCCTGCTCTTGGAGCTACAGAAAGCGTACTCGATCACTATGATCGTCGTTGGAGTTCTCGCACTTACGTTCGCCGTTCTCGGTTATCTGAATCTCGGTCTCGTAAATATGCCCGTTCTGTATGCCCTCCTCGCAGTACTGGGAATCGTTCGTGGCGGTCAGGCGTATCGAGCAACGGAATAACGGTATAGACCGCTCAGAGCGACCGGTCGAGATTATGAACGAGACAAGCGATAGTGAGTTCCCGAAACTGTTTCCACCACCATCTCCTCTGCGCTGGCCTTGCTGGTACTGCTTTGTTGTAATTGAGTTCGATAGAGTCCTATTTTAAATTAGGAGCTAGCCCGGACTACTTAGTCCTGTACGCAGTTTATAATATTATAACTACAGACTATCACATAATAACGCAATTAATATAAATGTACCCGCAAAAAGTTTAATAATAAACACGTTAATCTGTTCATGGGATGTCAAATAAAGTCCCCAGACGCAAATTGTTGGCCACAACAGGTGTAGCGCTCGGAAGTGGACTCACCGTTGGAACCACGCGGGTCAGCGCTGATAGCTGTGAGCAACCCGACTGGTTAGAAAATGGATCCAAAGATGATTACGATGAGGCAGATGTAGCTGAATCGGATACTGATGAGGCTGGTTGGATCCACGCGGCAAATTATTTCGTTGGTGCATACGAAAATGCGAGCAACGAACTAATGTTTGAATGTGCTACGTCAGTCGCAGGCTTTGACAACTGTGGCGATTCTGCCAATGATGCGTACCTTAGTGGTCATGGAACAAAGATAGACGTAGACAATGGTACCCTCTACGCAAATCAGGACATCGACAGTATTGGTGTGTGGCCTGGTAATCCCGAGGATAACCCCGACACATCGCTCGCGGGTGATTTGGCTTGGACAGCTGCCAAGGGTGCTCTCGGGTTAATTAATCCGCAGGTAGGTGCTTGAGTACTTGCTGCTGATCTTGTCGCAACGGCGGTATTCTCTGATCAATTTAGTGGCAGTGATGGAAATAATTCCGAGTACTATGCTTGGGGCTATTCAGGTGGCTTTTGGGAAGAACCTAGTTTCAACCAACTGGGTCACGTTCTGGACTTCTATGTTGAACCGGATGATAGCCCGGGTCAGACGAAAGCCGCTGATGTTAGTTTTGAACACTACGTAGCATCTGGTGACAAGAACTATTTCGATTCGTTCCAGAATCCTACGTTTGAAACGGAAAAGACATACAACTATGAATATTATGACTTCACGAGTACATCTGGTACCGGGACGAGACTGGATGAAGATGAAATTGAAAAGAAGGGATTCCCCAGCAGTTTCGCAGAAAAACGACCCGTGCGTCGCCTACCAATGGAAAACGCGACAATGACTGTCGAAGAAAGAGAAAATTAACTTAGGCAGTTAGTGTTTAGTGTAGTTATTTTATCAATTATTAATTACTGTAATTTATAACTTAATATCCACCATAAATTTTATTTTTACATCGATGTTTAAACTTCTATGGAATTTCAAACACGCCGGGGAGTCCTCGGGGGTGTAGCAATCGCACTAACTTCTGGTTGTATCTCAGATAGTGAGTCGCATGTCGAAATCCAAGAAATAGAGATCGTTAATATGCGAAATGAGCCCGTAGAAGTTACAGTACTGGGAAAAAATGAGAGTAATGATGTACTATATGAAAATTCGTACGAGTTTGATCCTATTCAGGGTGGCTCAACCGATGGGGTGAACCTGAATAGTGATTGGTTGAGAACGGAGGGTGAAGTGGTAATCACTATATCCGCTAATACAATTGATGAAAGAGCCATTTCTACGGCAGATCTCTCCCAAGATTATGACAGCTCTACATGTGTCTCCGTATTTTGTACAATTGACACTAATGGACTAAATATCTATTACAGCGAGCAAGATTGCTAGGTAGTAAATCCTGACAAACGTTGGATCTTTTCGACTTTACTGAAACCATTAGGGATCTACATGTTCGTTCTGTAATCCCACCAGCTGAGGCCGCTCCCGAAGTCACAAATTCTCCGGTTTATTGGGAAAAATATATTCTTCAGACATTTTCTCGCCTGAAACAGTCGGTCGATGAGAACTGCTTATAAAACGGATATTTCGTGTCTGACGTTGGTGATGAGAAGGGGGTCGCTGCTAGCGCGGTGAAGACCTCCGAAGCCCCAGCCGGTACAGCACCACAGCCTCACGCCTCCCAAGCCTCGTCGCTGGCGCGTGCTGTCTCGCGCCCTTCGGGTGCTCGCAGGCACGCGCCACCGAACTGTGGATCGGTCGTCTCTCTTCTGGCACTGACCGCAATTAGGTTAGAATTATATCTAACAAGAGTATCAACAGAGTAGTCCAACCTGTTATGTTTCGTATTGACCGTGAGTAAGGTAGACCATCGTATTCGGTAATTCACTTATGGCAACCACTTGGTTTCTGAGAAGAAATTTTAAACAAAATCCCGACTTTCAGTAGCTTCATCAGTAAGAGATCGATAAATGTTACACATGGTGGACTGGAGATCCGTGAAAGAATCGAGCCCGCTCTCCGATGCATACCTCGTCTCCGAGAAGCTTTTCAACGGGCTTTGGGCTGGCGCTCCTCTCGATCCCATTCTCACAAGACTTGAGGGACCGTTCGAGAAGCTCGAAGACGAATATCCGGAATGGCATCCAAACTCTCATTCGTTTCAGGGGATGCTCAAGCTATTCCTCTACCGCGAGATCTCCGGGTGGAGCTATCGGCGAATCAGCCGCCATCCCGAGCTGGCAGAGGTATTCGGACTTGAGAATATACCGTCCCAGTCCGCCATGTCACGGACTTGGGAGAACCGATTCAACGAAACAACTCAGGAGTTCATCACCGCTGCTGCACATCGACTCATTCGCGCTGTTCATGACTTCGAAATTATCACGCCGAAGGTCCGATCACCAGTAGAAATCGAAGACGACGAGCCGACAATTAGGGAAGATAACGAACAGAGCTCCCAATTCAAAGGGAGTGAGATACATCAGACAACGCGGCTCGCTCGCTCGTACGGATTTGATTCATTTGACTCTGGACGAGCAAGGAATACGCAATACGACGACACGCAGTTCTTCGAACTCCAGACATACATGGGGATGACTGGCTGCGGAAGCGCCCAAGGTGCGTCTCGGTTCCAGCGGCGAACAGGGGACGAGAAGGGTCCACACGGGGACACGCATCTACGGACGGTAAAGCAGTTCTCTACGGAATCTCTCATCGAAGGGTTCCACGATGCCTCTGGACAACTACTGTCACTTCTCGGGGCCGAGTCCGGATTCCGGGAACCCGCAACGGTTGCGATCGACATCACAAAAGTTCCCTACTATGGTCAAGTTGAAGGAATGCCGATGGTGAGCGGCGATACTGATGGTGAAGGTCATGTGTTCAAGTACGCGACGCTCACGATCGTCGGACGAAACATTCCCTTCATCCTCGAGGTAGAACCCGTTCGCGAGAGTTCTGCGTGGGACGAGAATCCGTCAAATCGGATTCACAGAACGGTACGTCGGCTTATTCAGCGGGCGCGTGAACACGTCAATATCGAGATGGTCCTCTGTGACGCGGAGTTCGATTCAAAACATGTCTTCCAGACGCTGTCGAACCTAAATGTGGACTACCTCATCCCGACGCGAGTCAATGCGCCTGAAAAGGAGGCCATTGAACGAATGAATGATGACGGGCAGGAGGTCGCTGTTGAGAAGAGCAGTGTCCATCTCAAGAATGGCTCCCACTCGATGCGATTCCTGTACGTTCCAGCAAAGAACAGCGATGGGACAAGTGTGTTCGCAACGAACGTAAACGTCGGTCCAGCTGAGGCAAAGTCGCTCAGTCGGAGATACAGCTCGCGCTGGCAGATTGAGAGTGAATACAAATCGATCAAACACGAGTTCCTCGCTAAGACATCTTCCAAGGACTACCGCGTCAGGTTGTTCTACTTCGTGTTCGGTGCGTTGTTGCACAATATTTGGCGGATGACGGATTTCCTGTTGAAGGCAGAAGTCGGTGGGATCGAGGACGGAGTTTTCGATCGCCCTCCAGTTCTGACAGCCGGAGAGACAACGGAGCTGGTCTCGTCGGCACTTCTCCCGTACGGGTAGTGCTTAACTGAGAACCAGATTCTCGTGGCGGCTATGAGTGGCAACGCCGTCACTTCAGGCACAATTTCGGTCGTTTCTCCGGTTACTCTCCAGATCTTCTTGGAGATCTCAGACTGCCAGTAAGTGAATTGCTTTGAGAGCCTTTCTTTAGGTCCTTCAATCCCGGAAAACAGTCCATTTCTGGCCATCCTCCGAAACGGTGGAACTTCCCACAACCTCGGAGGGTGGATTTGATGCGTGCCTTCTGTTCGTCCGAAGATAGTGTGAAAAGGGAGCAGTCATGCGGTTCTCATTTTATATCAGCAAGAAAACTTTTCTGAGTAACATACTGCGTGGCTGTTTACTAATCACCGGACGCAAGCCGTCCATCCGCAGTATGCGTGAAAATAAGCCACGCATCAGATCCCAAACTCCGAAACTCTGGAGGACCACAACCTCGGAGGATGTACCTGATGCGTTCTTTATTCCTACAACTTTTTATGGAATTATTTATTGAGAGCGTGTCTGTATTAATCATCACCTTCATCAACTTCCAAATTACCAATGAAAAAATAATTGAATGTTAATAAAATACTGGCCATAGTTAAGCACATGTAGTTTTAATAATTTATACAGGTGCTCTGATTTAACCAACGCCGAGTCAACGAGTTTGACTTACTCCCCCTGATTACGAAGACGGTGTGAATGTATTCTTGTTGAATAAACTTACGCCACACTTGTGATGGGGTTGAATCATCATAAAATATATATTCATTTACTCTAATATGGGTCTAATGAAATTTGATATTGTGGAGACACTGCATCAACCCGAATACACCGGAGAGAATCGATGTGGACCGTGTACCGCACTAAATCTTGTCATGGCAATATTTTTCAGCTTGGTTTTGGGTCAGATATCCCGTGCTGCTGGATTCTCATTCTTTACAATATCGCTTACTTTAATTTATCTTCGTGGATACTTAGTACCCGGAACCCCCACTTTGACGAAGCGCTATCTTCCGTCAACTGTACTTCGATGGTTCGGTAAGGAACCAAAGATAGACACTCGAAGTGGTCTCAACTCAGCCAGCGCAATTTCAACCAACGGTTCGAGCAAGCCAACCACAGAGCCCTCGAACAAAAAGACAATTGATTCAATTGAAGAATTTAATGTTCATGACTATTACCTTACTGAGGGAATTCTTGAGCCCTGTGACGATCACGACGACCTCTGTCTTGTCGATGAATTCAGAATGGCATGGAACGACGAGATGGTTAAGTTAGCTGCCAGAGATCTTAACGCGAATAATGTGGTTTCAACCCTCGGAATCAAGATTAACGCTGAATCATGTGAAATTCAGCAGTACGAAGACGAGTGGTCACTTGTTGCTGACACTCAAACAATTGGCCGGTGGCCGTCTCAGAAGGCACTTATCGCAGACATTGGGGCTAGCCGTGTACTGGACAGGTGGTCAAAATCTTGGGATGAGCTTCAACCGGTACATAAAGGACAAATCCTTAACAGTCTCAGACTATTTCTCAATCAGTGCCCAGGAACCGACAAATCAGTGAATGTTACTCAGGAAACTGTAGAGTCCTGCTGTTCGTCCCATGATATCGTTAAGGTTTCTTGTGATGAAACAGGTGAACGCCTTTTTGAGCGGCGATCGAACAATTTTAGTTGAGAATAATACTGATAAATTCTTGTTTCACTATATGCAAATAGAAACGACGAATTATTTCAGAGATGATCTCTCAATCTACGCTAAATGGCATTATGTACAAGAATTTGATAAACATTCAAAACCCTATATCCGTGAAAATTATCATGATTCTAAATTCCAGATATGTAAAAATAGGGACAGATACGTTAATTATATAAACCAGAAGTTATCTATCTGTGGTTATGAAAAAAACTAGCCTCATCGGGATTACTGTAGGATCAATATTCGGAATAGCATTGGAACAAGTCATTGGACCCTCAGCGTGGGCCATTGGTGGAGGTATTACTGGTGGTATTATAGGATTTTCAAGTGTTGACCTTGCAGCATCAGTATTATATAGTGGTAAAGCGGCCATGGTGACGGCTTTAGTGTTTGCACTAATCTTTGGATTTGGACCAAGTATAACAAGTGTATTAAGAACTGGTAATATTATGATAATATCACAAGGTATCGGGCCATTTCTTTCAATTATTATTATTTATGGGATTGGCTGCCCAGTAGTAGCTTCGATTACAGGTCTACTAGCTTATACCACCCAAGAACATGTCGAGTTCATTCATGACGGGAACTAAAATACACTATTGATGATCTCGAAATTAATGACATGTGGAACGGAATAGTATTATATAAGATATCACAGGATAAGACGCTGAGCAACTTACCCCTCAAACGTATAATGACCATGGGCATTACCTAGTTAACCTAGTTTGTGAGGTGAGCAGTTTGATTGTTGTGGACTATTGTAATATCTATGCGCAAATAGGTACGTCCCACAAAGACTCTAGACACTACAGATCTTAAATGCTAGGAATATTTACAGGGTTATCGGCATTTCCTAGTTCTTTTGCTATATGTATTCACACAAAACTCGGGTATTAATTCAGAAAATTAATAGAAGTTCTCTCATAATGTGGGATATAACGCTTTCATCAAACGGCCTGTAGTCCGTCGTTGCCTACAACGGCTTCAAAGACGGTCACGCCGAGTACGATATCGCCGCACATACCGTTGAATATTTCGTTCATTACCGCGGCTCGTCAGCCAACGCAGCTGCGAACAACTCTCAACCGAGCAAATGGCTACTCTCAGCTGTGAAAGGCCGAAACTTCGTACTCAACAGCGAGAGGCTCGATCGGTGATGTCGTGCGAGCGCTGGGCTGCTATCGGTAGTTCGGTGGGATCGTCTTGATATTACCATTATCAATCTAGAACCCTTGGTAAACCGTTGTAACCGTAGCTCAGTATCTATTCAACACAGCAAATAAGATAGATCTCAACACAAAACTGGTACCCGATGTGGGTTGTTTGTATGACTGGAGGTGAACAAGATAAAACTATCCAAAACACCATTAGTTTTATTATTCCACAGAGGAGAGATAAAGCCATGGCAGACAATAACAATCGTGAAAGAATAAACCGGCGAGAACTGATCCAAAACACTGGAAAAGGCCTGATGGCAGGAGGGCTTATTAGTTCGGGCTCTGTCACGGCGAAGTCCACTCCCGAACCATCTAACAGTCAGCAAACAGTTGAAAGAGCTAAGGATTTAGCGAACAGATTTTCTGATCCTGAAGTTGCGAGGTCGGCGGTACAGGAACACGCAGAAGGGACGCTTCGAGGAATTCAAAAAGATGCCCACATTCCAGATGGCGCTCAGATTGAACCAACCGATATAGACCCGTTAGATACTGATTCATTTACGAGTGTGAATGGTGGAACTATAGTGAGAGGTCATGTTGAAGAGAGGGGTGTTTCAGCTGAGATTACCCATACTAATCCAGTTACAGATGGGGTATTAACGATAATAGTCCGACCCCAATTTAGTGAATCATACGCTGTATATAGGAAATCCGATAAAGCAACATTCATCATAGAATCATCTGATAACGATTTTACTACCCGTACAAGTAAATTATATGATAAAAACGACGACTCTATTCCTGAGCCCGAACCAGAGAGTGGGTGTGTAGTGGGGTCAGCATGTCGGATTTTTGCTGATGGAGGACGGAACTTAATCACAGAACTATATTGTTGTTATGACAATCAAGGGAATTGTTACGACTGCTACTGGGGAGGAGCGACCGATCCTTGTGCAACCGAATGCGATATAAATTCAGCATGTTATAATGATTGTTACTGCGGTGATTGTTAGCTTATATAAAACCATCGGCCATATTGAAATCTGCTGTATATGATAATTTTTGGCTCGGTGCCGGTCAATATGAAAAACAGTCGGTGAGCCGCTCAACATACGTAGTTGACGACGCGAATGGGATGAGAACCGACTCGAATGGAATGAGGGTGCTTCTTATCCTCATAGTGGTTGGAGCGCTGGCGACAGGAATTTGGAAGTTCGTTGCCAGCGATCTCGTGACTGCGGTCAAATCCTGACGCATCAACTCCAACAACTCTGTTTGTCAAGAGTAGCTTCGCTGAGAGACTCGATATAACACGCCACACAGCCATATTAAGTCGATTGAACGGCTGACTGAGCGTTGGTGGCATAGGAGGCTCAGATAAGCCAAGGGTTCGATGGATGCGTGGCACCCCAGTCAGTTCGTCAAGCAGGCCACAATAGGTCGTGTTCTTTCACACTTTGAAACGTCAGCAAAACGTGCTGCGCAAGTGTATAGCGGTGTTTGGAGAATTTCGAGGAGTACCGAGAGACAGCTCAGCGTGCCAGATGGATCGCCTTCTCAGTAAAACGAAGAATCTACGACTTCGGGAGGGCGCTCATCTCGTAGAATTACAGGATAAAAATGAAACTCATTGAGAATTTCGCCAGAGCTAGGTCATTCTATCTCAATTGCGACAGATTACAGCAAAACCATAGAGCGATATTTTCAATCCCCTTAGCAAACCACATGAACAGGTCCCGTAGTTCACAACCCGCTGAAAACTCTCAACTGGGCTCTTTATGCGAAGCGTACCAGCTGGGGATTAGTCTCCGAAACAAGTTCAAAGAAACCGATATAGTCACCGCGTTCGAGAACCTTGATCACGCGATAGACGCGATTGAAGACGGGTATCCAGCGTGGCATCCTGCGCCACTCTCCTTTCGCGCGATGATTCTCTCATTCGTGTTCATGGAGATCACCGGGGATTCGTACGCTGACTTCACTCGACGACTCACCCGGCAACCGGAAGTGGCGACTATCCTCGGTTTCAGCCGAGTGCCCGACGAATCGGCGTTCTCCCGGGCATGGCGGAACCGGTTCGACGACGCGACCCACGAATACGTCCATGCTGCCGCCGACTTTGTTGTTAAAGAGGTCCACGATCGCAACATCTCAGCGCCGGAGGTTCGGCCAAAAGCAGAGATCGTCGAGGATACTGAGAAAGCCGCAGACGCAACAGAGGACGGCTCTTTCTCACAGAACGAGATCATTCAGACGACGCGCCTCGCGCGTGATCACGCCTTTGGACACTTCGACTCTGATCGGGCGTCGAACGCCTCGTACGAGGACACGCAATTTTTCGAGTTACAGACGTTCATGGGGATGGTTCGGTGCGGAACCGCGCAGGGAGCGACTCGCTTCCAGTACCGTCGTGGTGAAGAGTATGGACCCCACGGCGACACCCATCTCCGCGCTGTCAAACAGTTCAATCCTGAAGGGCTAATAAACGGCTTCAACGAGAGCATAGACCACTTGCTCTCCGTGATCGCCTCGGAAGCATCCTTTCGGAGACCAGTTACCGCTGCGATCGACATCACGACCATCCCCTATTACGGGGATGTCGAAAGGATGCCGATGGTCAGTGGAACGAAAGACAGAGACGGTCGAGCGTTCAAATTTGCGACGCTTTCGATCATTGGACGGAACATCCCACTCGTTCTTGCCGTGGAACCGGTTCGAGAAAGTTCTGAATGGGACGACAACCCGTCGAATCAGATCCATCGAACTGTTCGGCGACTCGTTCGACGAGCAAAAAAACACGTTCCGATCGAGACAGTACTCTGTGACCGAGAGTTTGACTCGATACAAGTGTTCCAGACGCTCTCAAACCTCGATGTGAACTACCTCATTCCGAAGCGGGTCTCCAGCTCCGAACGGGAGGTGTTTGACCAAATGGACAAAGACGACCAGGACGTAGCTGTGGAGTCAGCCTCTGTCCACGTGGAATCTGGATCGCATCCAATGCGACTCCTGTACGTACCGTCGACGAGTGGAGAGGAAACGACCGTCTTCGCGACGAATCTACGAGTCGGTCCCGAGGAAGCCGAGTCGTTCTGTCAGCGCTACAGCCGCCGGTGGCAGATCGAGAGTGAGTACAAATCGATCAAAGGTGACTTTCTCGCCAAGACCTCCTCGAAAGACTACCGTGTTCGCCTGTTCTACTTCGTGTTCGCGGTACTTTTGTACAATATTTGGCGGCTCACCGACTTTCTACTGAAAGCGGGTGTCGACGGTGAGATGGACTACGCACCCGTACTTACCGCAGGTGAGTGTGTGGAACTCGTTGCCTCGGCGTTGATCCCGCACGACTGATCGGCTGAACCCCGCTGAGTCTGCCGATCGTGAGTGATAACACTGTTCAGCAGCGCCAAAATCTACGCAATTTCGCATGTTCACCCGATAGATACGATCAAGAGGGCCCTAAATCGGTATCTGATCGGTGAGAAACACCACGACTTGGTGACAATTTGACCCAACACTGTCCTATCCTCCGAAACTGTGCAACTTCCGCACCCTATATTCTGTATAGCGACATATGATATACAACACGGGGAATCTAGCCTATTTGGCCGTAATCAGCCGCTAGACGGGTGATTGGGGCGATATTGAAAATTTTGCTATCCACTTTGGATTAGTCGAGTAGTCACAAGTAGATTTTTGAGGGTCGCCGCCGTCGGTGAAGCTGAATCGATGGCACCGCCAGCTGATGGCCCGCAACCCAGGGAAATGACCGGCGATACAGCACTCGACGAGCCGCTGCCTGATTTCCTCGACGCTAAGGCGAAGACGATCGAAGAAACAGATTCGCCTGAAGACGGGATCCACCGCTCAGGGAACTACGTTCAAGCGCTCGAACGCGTCGTCCCGGACTGGATTGAATGGATGGACAGTCGCGGGGTAACCACCCTGGAAGCGCTCGACAGCCGGCACCTCGCCCGATATGCTGGTCATCTCGCCCGGCGCGTGAACGCTCGACGGGCGAACGGTGATGCCGAGGGGATCACACCCGCTACTGCGTGGAACTACTACTCGCTCGTCTCTGCGTATCTCCACTATTGCCAGCAGTGGGAGTATATCGCAGAGAATCCGGCAGACACCGACCGGGCGAAAGACGAAATGCCTGACCGCCCCACGACGGATTCCGGTCAACAGCAGTTTTGGTCTGAGCAACAGCGTGAGGCCATTGTCTCGTACGTCGACGAACGAGCACACGACGCCATTGATTCGGATCCTCGGAGTCAAGAGGCACTCACAGCTGCCCGTGACCGGGCGCTTGTCTACGTTCTCGGATTTTCAGGTGTCCGTGGCGCTGAGATTCTGGCTGCCAGTCGCGATGACCGACGGACAGGGATTACGTGGGCGGATATCGATACTGACCAGGAAATCCTGACGGTGCTTGGAAAGAGCCAGAAAGTCGAGAAGGCACCGTTAACTGACCGTCCTGTCAGGGCTCTCAGCCGCTGGCAGACGCTCTTAGACCCGCCTGCCGAGACGTGGCCCGTGTTCCCTTCGTTCCACCTTGCCTCATTGCGAGAGGCCGCACGGAGCCAGCTTCAGGACCGTGGAGTCGATACTGAGACGATTGACACAGTCACCAGCCTCAGCACGGCTGATCTCGCCGATGCCTTCCGCGAGCGAGACCTTACGCCACCGGCGTTAACCACTGAGGGCGGTCGGTACACGCTTAAGAAGCTCTCTCAAGAAGCTGCAGTGGATTGTTCAGCCGATTCAAAAGACTATCTGACGCTCCATGGCGCCCGCCGCGGTGTTGGGGAGGCATACTACGACGAGGCAGGATTCAGTGACGCACAACGCGCCCTCCGACACGAGGATCCGTCGACGACGTCGAAGATGTACGCTCACAAGGAAGCTAGCGAACTGTCCGACGTCGGCAGCGAGATCTTCTCATCTGAAGAGTAGTGTTCGTCTTGCCGTCTAGCGATCAGCCGGAGAATGAATAAACCACTTACTGCGATATCATTCCAGATTGTACCCCCACTCTTGGAGGACATCAACGACATCGTCTGTGTGTTGGAGTCCGACCAATAACGCTGCTTCCCGGAGATCGGCTTTTCGAACGCTCTCTCCAAGCCGGGCCTCGATGAGGGATTTCTGTTTCCGCTGAACGTTCATCGTCTCCTCTTGGAGGTGAAGCTGGACCGTCTGGTCGCGGCCGTCAGTGATGCTATTTCGCCGGAGAACCCAGGGGATCTCTCTCGCTGAAGTGCTGTTCGTACCGCCTTCGACTGTATCGTCAGTTTCGGTCTCGATCTCCACTTCGGTCGATCGCTCCTCCGGGCTGCCGTCCTCATTACCTACGGTCTCCTCCTCGAACTCAGGCCCGCTGTCAGCATCTTCCTCCTCCTCATCGTCCCACCCGTTGACGGTGCCTTCTTTGAATCCCCCCATCAGACAGTCACCTCCTCAGGATCGTCTAATGCGCCTGGTTCTGGCGGGGACGGGGCAGTAATTCCGCCTTGGGCCTCAAGGAACCGAGCAATCTGGTCGAACTTGGCCAGTGTCTCAACTTCATAATCACGACGCCGACTCCGGTGCGTTCGTACGAATTCGAATGCACTACACTGGTGTCGCCAGCAGCCTTCCATCATCGATGTCCGATCGCCGATAACCTCAGGCACCTCGAACGGCACCTCTTCGACGATCTCGTTCTGGTCTTTCGTCCCTTTGAACTCGATCGGGACCGCCCCGAGGACACCAACATCAATATTCAACTCGTCCGCGAAGTTTGTCGCAAGTTCTTCTAAGCCCTCAACGGACGCTTCTCCCTTTGCCGACGGCTCAAACGGAATGAGGAGGTTTCGCGTCGCGTAAATCGCATTATAGAGGTGATCTGACTCTGTCGCTGGCGGGTCACAGACGAGAACATCATATCGGTCAGGCACATCGTTTTCAGCGAGGACACGGCGGAGCTGCGCATAGATGTTGTACGCGTCGCCGAAATCCTCTGCCCGGCTCTTTTCGCGAGCAAGGTGGTCTGAGAGGTCCGAAAGCGTGTTGTGCTCCGGGATGATGTCGATCCCCTCAGCCGTTCGAATCAAATCGTCGAACTCTCCACCAGGGTTCCCGACGAGGTGACGAACAAGGCTGTCTGCGGACGAATCACTCCGATCGTCATCGACGTCGAACAGTCGGCTTAGATTACCGTCCTGTGGGTCAAGCGGGATCACTAAGACATCAAGCCCTGCTCGGGCGTGCGCACAGGCGACGTTCGCTGTCAACGATGTCTTGCCGACGCCGCCCGCCTCGCTGTAAACCGTGTACGAGAGCATACCTGATTATTAGATACGTATCAAATAAATCTATGCCAGACACATGTCTGAGATAGACATCTTAGATATCTCAGATACTTGTATATCTAAAATACCTTAGATTATTATCTAAGATTTTCTTATAACATTCGCTCGTCGCAGCCCACATAGAATAGCCGTTGTTGTGATCCTGCTCGAAACCCGGGTGTTCACCTGGTTTCGTATACAACCGAGGAAGCCGCTTTCTGGAACACATCTCTAAGTTATATTTCTAAGACACTTGACTAAGATAGATGTCTAAGGTGCCTTTCACTGCCACGCTAAAATCACTAATTGGGTTAGAGGTCTCTTTTAGCCGAGAGATCCAAACATACCGATAGATCTGATCACGAATGGACTTTGGGCCCTTGTAGCCTCGTGATTCGGGTGCGGACAGTTTCAGGTACGGTCGTGGGGTCAGCTCCTGGAAAGAAGGAGGCACGTCTGATAGTTTCTATCAATCTATTTGACCAGTGGATTAGACAGTCAGAAAAACTGGTGACGGTATAGAAGCCTAATCGTGTTGTTGTAACTCCTCAATTACCTCCGTTTCTGAGTAGGAATGATCGAGTGGTTCAAGCCCCGCCTCGTGTAGTCCTTCTTCCCAACTCCCGAACGTTGATTGGACGGCACCAGCTGTGAACTCTGTCTCTTCCTCGACCTCGGGTTGCATCGGCGATCGGCCTTTTTGTTCGGCGACGCGTCTGAGCTCCTCAATGATGTGCTCTGTTGAATAGCGGTGTTGACCGAGGGGGTCAAAATTTGAGTTGGCTTGTTAGCGGTTGACGCTAGTGGTCTCAAGATCAGGATCGTCTCACCATGGCTCAGAGATTGCTATTCAACACAGCACAATGATGTGGTCCGGTGTGACTGACCGCTTGTGGCCTGCCACGTGGCCGGCAATCTCGACCTTCGTTTCGAACGATTCGCCGCAAATATCGCACGTGTAGTCTCCTTCGACCTTCATGCGTAGCTCCGAGCGTTGGGCACGCCCGCACCCCTCGTGGGGTCGGACAAACACGCCCGGTCGCGCACCGTTTCCCCCGATTTCAGGGATAAATCTCAGACCGTGTCTCGAGGTCGTGGCTGCGCGCGCAGCGAAGCGAGCACGGAGCGGAGGGTGGGGCGGTGGGGTCTGGGTCGGTCCGGCACACAGCAAAGAAGAAGGCTGCTTCGATTGGTTATTCGTCCCACCAGCGGCCGCGCTCCGGGAAATGAAGCGTCGACCAGCCAGTAACGGCCAGTGAGACGCGTCCCTCGTACCAATTTTTCGCCGCTCCGTGGATACGCACCCGTTCACCTTCTTCGACCCAGGGGGCATTCAATTTCTCTCAGATCGTCACCTTCGTTTGCCCACTCTCGTCTGCGATGAGGCCGACTTGAGCGATAGCTGGTGAGCCACTATCCCAGAGCACCTCGATTCGACCTTCGACACTCACTTCTTTGCGATCGATGTCCTCGAGGGCGTCGATGGGCACGATGCCTCCCGGGGCCGTCTGCAACTCCTCGAACACCTGCACGACCGCACTCGTCATGTCCGTGCCGTCGACGACTGCTTCGGCCAGACGTCGACTGATCGCCGCACGTGACCAGCCATCCACCCGCGTCGCGAGTCGGTCTGCTTCCGTGTTCACCGTCGCCAGTTCATCCTGGGAGAGCTCCGCTCGAGGATCATCTCGTTCGGGGTCGGCCATCGGGTCCACGCTCGCGGCCCGCTTCTGGAACTCCCGCCGGCGCTGCCTGCTCCCTTCAGCGGCGACCTCCCGCGTGCGCTGCTCGCGACCGTCCTGCGTGCCCAGCTCGGCCTGGGCACTGATGCGCTCCAGTTCGGCTTCCCGCGCCTGAATGCGCTCCTCCTGTTCGAGGGTGACACCGTGAATCCGGTCCTGGCTCGTGTCCGCGATCCCATCCGGGTGGTTCGCATCCACCTTCGCCTGCGTCTCCTGGTCGACCGCGGCCTCGAACGCCGGCGTCTCGTCGACGACCGGGAAGCCGTCTTCATCGACCGCCTGCTCGTCCGCTTTTTCGAATGCCTGTTCATCTACCGTAACGACCTTGCGACTCGAGTTGGTACTAGACATTGGGTACTCACCGTCCCTGTGAAGGCGCTCGCGCGCCGCCACCGCGATGCTCCAACATCGCGGTTTTCCGACGACAACGACCGACAGAACCATCTGCGCGCTCTCGCTCGCGCCTTCGCGAGCGCCCTCCCGGGCGCGAGCGAGAGCGCGCCCGAGTGCGGCGACCCCAACCAGCACCGCGCGCCGACCCGCCCGGAGCGAGCGGCCAGCGCATTGCCCGTTTCGCCCGCGACGCAACTACGTCCGTCGCGGGGCGGGCCGTTCGTACCACACCAGCCAACCGATGGGGACCACTAGCCCAGCAATAGATTCCGGGCGGGACTGAAAGGGGCCGGACGCTCGACGTGCCCCGACGACGCAAGCACCGCAGGCACGAGGCGCGCAGCGAGTCGCGGCCGGCGAGCGCTCGGGGGCTTTCGTTGTAATGTCCACTGCCTCTCTCAGCTGGTGATTTTCCAGAATACGTTTACCTCGTCGCTATTCTCTGAGCATAGGGTCCCGCTGACGCGACGACAGGTCCTCCGACAGACAATGGGTGGTGAATGTATCTCGGCCTTCGATGGCCGTACCACCCGAATAGTCCTGGCTTCTCACGAGGTCAGTCGGTCCCGAAGCCGGGGAGAATCCTCCACTCCCATCGGGGAACAAGAGGACCGATACCGCCGTGTCACCCAGTTGGGAGCCGTGCTAGGCCACCGGTGTCGCGGTACGAAACATACAGTGCGTCATCGGCCGTTGTCACGCCGACCCGATAGGACTCTGGATCGTAATGCCACCGACGCGACCCGCTGGCCGGATCGTACGCGGCGAGTTCGCCCTCGCTGGCCACCACGAGGACGTCACCGACACGCTCCAGCGTCTCGACCGTCCCGCCAATCGCGATGTCGGTCGTCGTCTGCCATCGCCGGGTGCCATCGAGGGCGAAGGCGTCCAGCCGAACAAGGATGCCGCCATCAGGGTCGTCGACCGAACTCGCAACGAACACACCCGCTGAAGTCGTCGTCACGATCTCGAGTTCGTACCCGACGCTCCGACGCCACTGTATGGAACCATCATCGCGGTTGAGGGCGACGAACTCGTCCGCGCGATCGTCACGGCCAGCCCGCACGTAGACTTGCTCGCCAAGCCAGAGTGGCGGCCCAAAGTGGCTGGCCACCTCGCCGGTCACTGCGGTCTCCCACAGAACGTGCCCATCGCGGGCCCGTCGCATCCGGACGGTGGAATTGCGGACCGTCACGATTCGGTCACCGGCAGCCACAACCTGGGGATAGCCGTCGCGAGCGGGTGTCTCCCACAGCACCTCGCCGGTCGTCGGAGCGAGCGTAACCAGCTTCGTGTGCCGCTCCGAGTCCGTAACGGGAACGATACAGGCCGACTCACTGAGCGTGGGATACGGATATCTCCGGCCAGACTGTTGGAAGCGGCGTGTGCCGTTGCGTGCATCGTAGCCGATGATCGTCTGGTCGACCGGATCGATACCGACCAGCAGCGATCCTTGCCGCCCGAGCCAGCTGTTCCGGGCCCGCCCTTCTACGTGCCACCGTTCGGTACCCGAAAGCCCAATCGTGTAGAGGTCTCCGTCGGTGCTGTGGACGTGGACTGGGCCGCCCGATGTCGGGACAGCTGGTCGTGCCTCGATTGGACCACCAGTTTCGACGGCAAAGGCCCGCTCCCCGTCCGCCGTGAACGCGTGGAGTCGCTTATCTTGTCCACCAACGACGACGTGGTTGTCAGTCGCGGCTGGTGGGCCCGCAGCTACGGCGGCCGGGAAGTCACGCTCCCAGAGCGGCTGTACACCGGCTGTCACCGACTGGAGGCTACATCCAGCCAGCCCGAGCGTTCCTACTGATACGAGTGAGGCAAGCGCCTGGCGGCGCGACCAGTTTCGGCTGTCCTGTCGTTCGCCTGTGTCCCGTGATGGGTCGTGCGTATCGGCAGCAGCGTCGGTGTCGGGGTCACGCATCGGTGATCGCCTCCGGAGCGATCCGCGTCAGGCCGAAGTTTTGTCCCAGATAGACGGTCTCGCCCGCTACCTGTGCCCATTCGACGCTACCGCCGTCTTCGAAGGGTCTGCCATCGAGCGGGACTGTCCGGACGCGCGTGCCGTCCTGTTCGTGGATGTAGAGTTCGGTTGGGCTGAACGGAATACTGCCGCTTGGGCCCCGGATGCGATGCTTCCCACCAACGAGCGTCACCAGGCGGTCGCCGACTTGCATCGGCCCGTGGGTCACGGCGTTCGCGAGTTCGTCGCTCCACACCTCCTGACCCGAGGCCACGTCGAATGCTCGGAGCGTGTAGTCAGCGCCGCCGACGTACACTCGCTCGTCGGTCACTAACGGTCGTGCGAACACGGTGTTGGCCAGCGAGCCGCGCCACGCGACGCTACCGGACTCAGTGTCCAGTGCCAGCAGTTCCTCTGTGGCAGCGCCGAGGTATGCAGTTCCAGCAGCGGTTCCAACGGATGACAGCGCAGCGCCAATCTCCTGAGTCCATCCGACCGCTCCGGTCCGGTCGACGAAGCGCACACGGCCGTCGACGAGAGGTACAACCACACCACCGGACGTTGCGCCGGGAGCACCCGACAGCGACGCGGGCAGGGGGTGAGTGAAAAGCGTCTCACCGTCTGTACGGGCGACGCCGACCAATCGATCCGGTACGTCATCCTCGGTGCCGGAGATCGGGACCACGATGCGGTCACCGAGGTGGATCGGAGCGAACGCAACGACTCCAGGATCGGCCTCATCGATCGGCGCGAGCGGGCGCTGCCAGACGGTGTCACCCGTAGCCGCATCGACCGCGACCATGGTTTCGGCCTTTGAGATGGCATACGCCCGCCCGTCACCGAGGCCGACTGGTGATTTTTCGCCTTTAGCGACCGTCACCGTCCAATTCGTCTCACCGGTCTGGGTATCCAGCCCGGCGACGATCGGTCGATCCCGAAACGGACTGTGCGAGCCGGCAATGAGATGACCGGTCTCAGTCGTGGCGACGGATGAGGGGTCGTGAATTCCTGTATACCACGACCGCTGGATGGGGACCGACCCCTCACCACGGAGACCGGCACAGCCGGCGATGCCGCCGATGGCGCTGGCTACGACGCCGAGGGCACCACGGCGTGTCATGGAGGGCATATATCGACCGTTACAATAGCCGCATATCAGTCTTGTTTTTCTGGAGACAAGTGGTCTGGGCCAGGCGAAACGATGGATTCCGCTGCTCGTCCTTACCAGCTGCTTTCGTGAGCGCTATCGGACGGTGGTAAGAGCGTCCGGCGGCCCTGAATGGTCGGTCGCGAGCGACGCGGAGGGCGGCAGCGGCGAGCGTGGCGGGCCGTAAAGAAACACCGTTCAACCACTCTTGACGCTCAGTAACCCAGCCGACATCCTGGCGGACTCAGAAAGGGCGAGGCTGTCTCGGTCGTCCCCCGGCCCCGCAAGCACCGCAGGCACGAGGAGCGCCGGTGGTCGCGGGATGCCGAGCGGCCGAGGGCTTTCGGGTGTCGTCGCCGGCGCTGGGTGTTCGGCATCGTTACTCGGAGGCCGGTTACTCTTCGAGACGGCGGGCCAATTGTGTGACGTACGGACTGTTCTCCCAGCTCCGATGCGGGCTAATCGTCGTGATCAGCGTCCGAGCCTCTTCGGGGATCAGATGCCCGTTTCGGGCGTAGTCGACGATGAGCCGTGGTGTCGGGACGATCCGCGGGCCCTGTAGCACGGCGTGAATCAGTGGGAAGTTCGTCCCGCCGAACTCGTCGGTGAGAAACCCATCGACATCGAGCGCGTTCGCGAGAACGATCCCGTCGGTTTCGCCGTTGTCGAGGCCGAACGTCGGCCGGGAGTCCGGTGTATCCTCGCGCTCGTAGGGGTCTTCAACCGTGTAGTAGCTACGGGCCGCGAGGACGTTGTTCGCAGCCGCGGCGTGGATATCTTGATACTGCGTGATGTCACGGAGTTCGGCGACCACTTCTGGCGGCACGAACACGTCACATGAGGTGAGCAGATACTGGAACGGGTCCGGAGTGTTAGTGTCGACGGCCGCGTCGGCGCGGGGAACCGTGAGACTCACGAGCGCACTAGTGTCGGCGACGACCGTACGCAGTCGCTGGCCGCTCATCCCTCGTCGTCGGCTGCGGTCTTGACCGCTGTCGCGTCGCCATCGTAGACGTCGACGTCGTCGGGAGCAGCAAGATCGAGTGGTCCATCCTCGAGATCCGCTTTGAGAAGCCGGAGGCGCTGGGCAGTTTCGGCGCCGACCAACTGCTTGACCGTCTCGAACTCAAGCTGGTCGTCGTAGTACTTCGTCGCGACCAACTCCTGAAATGTCTCGCTGTCGGCCGTGTCTTCGATGTACTCCCGAATCGCCTCGACAAGCAGATCCGTCCGATCCTTGTCGAAGAGCTCCGCGATCGCATCCAGCCGGTCGACGAGATACTCCGGCGACTGGAAATGGACTCGTCGCGGGTCGTCGCTTTCGCTCATTCTATGTGCACGTTCTGCACATAGAGTAATAACCGTTTCGGCGTTTGCACAGAGATTGCACATGAAGGGGCTGACGGGACCGTTCGGCCAGTTTCAGCCGTCGTCCTGTGCGTTCAGCTCCTCGAGGAACCAGCTGGTGGCGGTTCCGATCCGAACGCCGTCGACGTTGCGCATCTCAAGACCATTCGTGGCGGTCCGAAACGGCTCGTCGTCGACGAGAACGCGGTGGATGACTGTGCGGACGGGTTCGGTCCCGTAGGTATCAATAACGGTCGCCATCGTCCTGTCGAAATGGGTATCTTCGTGCTCCGCTCGCGGGTTCTGCGCCCGGTGGACCACGAGGTCGATCACATTGTCGACCGATGCGTGGTCAGGATCCCCGGTTTGCTCACGAGTGTTATAGTTGGCCTCTGCATCAGGCATTGCGAGTCACTCCGCCGCGTCGTCCGTATCGGTCGTCGCCGAGTCGGTTGCTCGTTGCTCGCGGATTGCAGCCAGCGTCTCCTCAAGCGTGTCCACACTCTCGATCGCCGCGAACTCGTCGGTAATCTTGTCGATGAGTGCGGCTCGCTCGACGGCGGACTCGTCGCCGGCGGTCGTGTCGATCGATGCGACGCGAAGCGCCCGCGTTTCGTGCCAGCAACAGTCCCAACAGTCTCGCGTCACCTCGATCTGCTCGTCCTCTTCCGCTGCGAGGATGGCGTCGGACAGCGACGTCGACAGTGGCCGGTCCGGTCCGACCTCGAGGGTGACGGGGGATCCGCACGCGGGGCAGTCCATAGTCATCCCGATGAGCGCCCGTCTGTTGAAGATAGCGGAGCGACGGGACACCGACACAACCAGCGCTGCCGAGGTCGGGGGCTGGGACAGCTACGGACAACTGTGACCCTCCGGCGGTGGTCGCCGTGCCACTCCTGGTGACGACCGCTCGGCGGGTCAGTCCGTGACGATGTGTGCCTTGAGGTCACGCGTCCAGTACGTTGCCGGCCCACCGGGACTACACCGCGCACAGACCTGTATCGGGCCTTCGAGATGGCCGAGTTCGATCCGAAACCGTGTCAGTGCTGCGAGCGTGTCGACGACCAGTCCACAGCCGTCACAGACGACGTGATCGCGCTCCTCGGGATCCGGCTCCGACCGAATCGCGCAGTCGACACAGATCGGGTGGGTGACCCGCTCGTCTTGCCCCCAGGTGTGGGCCTCGCCAGTCTCGGTACCGCGCGGGGCGTCGCAGAACGCACAGCCGACGAGGGTCTGCTGCATCACTCGGCCTCCGCGTCGGCGTCGCGGCCGGCCGACCAGAGTTAAAACGAATCCGTTTCAGGGCCGCGAAACGGCGGTTCGTGGGGGCAAAAAACCCGTCTCGATTTAATACACCCCGTCGACAAGTGGGTGGTACCGTGTCCGCGCTTCCGTCATGGATCGACGAACGGATCGATCGGAACCTCGACAACACGCTCTCCCAAGAGCACGTCGTCAAGACGATGATCGAGTCAGATCGACCGTTCTTCTCCCTTCGACAACTGCACGCGCGTATCAAGCCCGATGTGAGCAGGGCGACGGTCCGAAATCGGCTACAGGAGTTACAGACGATCGATGTCGTGGCCACGGAGACGTATCCCGACTCGATCACCTTGTTCTACATTAACCATCCAGGATCGGACTGGCCGCTCTCACCGGAGGGAAAACGCGCGCTACACACAGATACCCCGCTGGACCGGCTCTCCACCCGTGGATTCCTCACGCTATCGGACACGGCAGGGATCCGCACGCTCGTACTCGCTGGACTTCAGTTGAGTTTGGTGCTGTTCGCTCTCGGTGGTGTTCTCACAATCGTCGGTGCTGATGTAAGCAGTACGCAGAGCGACATCGTACTGTGGGACACCGCAGTTGAGCTGCTGGTGATCAGCCTGGCGTTGCTCCTCGTTGAGCGACTCGCCCGCTGGGTCCGCGATCACTACGGCCCGCTAAACCTCCTCCCATCGGCGTAATTTGACATCGCGCAATAACATCCCCCACTACACGACCCTCCACAGCCCAATGACCTCAGCATCCATGTCCACCGCACCCGGGCCCGAACTGCTCAACGAACGATCGATTGGCGGTATACTCGTTCACCTGCTGTCGATCCCAACCGGCGTCGTCGGCGCCGGTATCGTGTATCTCGTCGCGACCAATGAGTTCACCAAACGGAACGCCCGCAACGCACTTGACTGGCATCTCGGCGTGCTAGCACTGACAGTGCTGACGTTCGGCTCCGTATTCACCTTCGCCGAACTCACCGGACAGGGCATCACCAACGGGATTACGCTTTCCGAACCTATCGCCGCCGGGGGGAGTTTCGTCATCTCGGCGTTGTTCCTCGTCTGGATGATCATCACGACCTGTACGTTCCTTGTTGGATTCATCGCGACGGGCAAAGCAATATTCGGTGACGCGTGGCGATATCCGTTGACGCCAGCGCTCGTCGAGCGGGTCAGCTCACAAGTCGAACTCCCCGGTGGATGGCCAATCGTCATCGTCGGGTACGTGGTGTTCACGCCGCTTGTCATCGGAGGTGTCTTTTTCGGGCCACATGAGGGAGCATCCTTCTTCGCAACTGTATTCGGCTTGTTTGGTCTCATCTTGGTACTCGCTCCGCTGACCGGTGTTGCGATGTATCTTCACGCAAAACGTACGAGCCTGACAGATACGGCGTGGCAGCCGCATACCGCCGTGTACATCGGGGCGCCTGTTTTCGTCGCTGTCCTCGCATACGCTCTCTCAGGGGCGTTTACTGACTCGATCAACCCTGGTGGCGACGCGATGTATGTCTTCCTCGCCGCGTTCTGGGTTACCTCGATCGCGTATGTGGTTCGGTGGAAAACGGCGTTGAACTGACAGAGTGAAGGCATACAGCAATAAACAGTCAGGAGTGACAGCGTCTAGTCCGGTCGGGGATCGCGATAGCCGATGACGGCGACGTCGTCGATGTCCGCCGTGTCAACCCGGGCGGCGTCACGGTCCTGGGCGAGCAGTTCTTTCTCGAACTGTTCGTAGTCGTGACTCGTGTCATCGTGCGGATCGGGACCAGGCATGGTGAGTCACGCAGCGCCCGCTATTGTGCGCTGCATGCCTCCTGGCGCAGATAAACAGTCTCAGGAGCCAGACATTCGTATTCATCGTTACCCCGCCGCTCAGGACTCGATCTGTGTTCCGGCGTCCCCGCTGTGTTCCGGCTGGGGGAGCATTCTCACATCTTGCAGGAGAGGCTCTCACTGCCTCAATCCGCTTCTGATCTGCGTTGTTGAGTCCGGCGGTCTCGGTGGCTTGTGATTGATGAGTTCGCACTCGTCGGTCACCTCCCAGTCGAGCGTCCCGAAGCAGTAGCTCTCACAGAGCTCGCGGACTGCCTGCGGATCCGATACGATCGCGCCAGTCGATGTCGTCGCATCTTGTAGTGTCGCCATGTCTGGACTTCACGGGATCGCCCCCGCACCCCTGTCGGGGGGGATAAACCGACGCGAGAGTTGCCTTCCTGGGCGTGGCCGGCGACTCCAGTTAGGAATCTGCATGGGCGTCCGCCCCGGCTCCGTCGCCCGGCCGCGTGAGAAGGCTCACCCCCTTTAGGGGATCTCTCGCGGTCTCGACTCGCTCTCGATCCGCGTCGTCCAATCGGTCGACGTCGAGTCGGTTGAGATTGCTGAGTATACGATGCATCCAGTACCCTTGTTTGAACTCTTGCTCCATCGGAAGCGCCTCACCGCTCGCCGGCGCGGAAAGCCCACCATCGAGAATGGCGTCGGGCTTTCAGGAGATCCTAGTCTTAACCAACGAACCTCGAGGGTACTCGCAGACTGTTGGTTAATCGACGCCACACTGGCGCTACTCGAGACTGGGGCCGTAACGAGCCGAGCCACACACCCGGCACTCCCAGATCGGTTGCCCCGTCCACGCCGCATCCGGGACCGACTCGTGGGTTTTGAACTGATGGTCGGTCGCCCGTCCACAGGTTTGACACTCGAGTTCCTGCGTCGTCGGTACCGACAACGCCTGCCGATCAGCCCCAGCTTCGCCGGCGGATTCGGTCAGCGCTATCGCTGGAACCAGCCACACCGCGTCGTCGGCGTCGGCGAGGACCGCGTCGAGACACGACGCGTCGCGGATGCCGTCCCCACGCTGGTCGTAGAGCCGCGTCGGGGCCTGCTCCTGGTACTTCGACACTCCCTGCCCGTGCCACCCAGTCCGGTCACGGGCGGCACTGAGAAGTCGCTCTCCCTCCGCTGACGACACCTGTACCGCGTCGGGGAGTGAGGGCCATTGCTCGGACAGCTGGCGCGCCGGCGCCTCGTCGAGGTCGTAGAGGAGCGTGTAGTCGTCGATGGCCGGCTCCGCCTCGTTGGCGGAGAGGAAGTTCGCCGCGGCGCCGCCCTTCGCCACGGCGCCGTAGAACGTGGTCGACTCGACGACCAGGTGGCCGATGCCGAGGCACGTCGTCGACGCGGCCTCGTCCGTGCGAGTGGCGTCACTCCCGAGATGGTTAGTGAGACAGAATCGGCATTTCGTCTGGCCGTCTGGGACTGACGCCCCACAGGACCGGCACTCGCCGTCGGCAGCCGTCGGCACATCAGAGTAGCCACCAGAGCTCGTCGCGACGCGTTGCCGCCGGGGGGAACCCTCACAGCCGTCGTCCAGCCTCGTGTCCGGAATGTGGGACGCCTCGCCGGTCGGCCGCAGTTCCTCGAAATCCTGATAGCGATCACGCATCGGTTGGTGTGGTTTGTCCCGGATTCGTATTACAACGTCAGGGCCAGTAGTCCGCCCTGTCTCCCGTTTGAATATGGGCTATGAACTATCTCATGCAAACATCTTATACTTCATAAGCAAGTAGATGGGAGTAGCAACTGGGGTCCCTATGAGCAGTAACGACACCAAGCACGTGCAAACTGAACTGAACGAGGACGAATACGAACGCTTCCGGGAGTTCGCGCGAGAGCACGGCCTCTCGCTCAAGGAAGCCGGCCACGAGGCGCTTATCGAGTGGATCGAACGCCAGCAGCAGGCTGACCCGAACGACCCGGCGTTCACAGTCCTCGACGACCTCGAGGACGAATCCCTCCCAGCGTCGGCGGCGACGGATGCCCGCGAGGAAGACGATCTCGTCGAGGAATGGGACGGCAGCGACGAATCGTTCACGCTCGCCGATGACCCGTCTGCGAAATCCTGAATTCGGATGGCTGAACCAGTCGAAACCCCTATTGGGACGATCACGCCCGAGCATTTTCGCCCGGGGCACGTCCGCCATCAGGTCGTCGTCGGGCCGAAGTTCCTGTACGCATTATTCAACCCACAAGATCAGATGCACGCAGTCTCGCGGGCGTTCATGGCCTTCGTCCGCGACGGCGACCTCCCCTATCGTCGCCTCATCGTCAACGATCACATCGTCGACGAGGCTGCCACACGGCTGAAAAAGCAAGCGTCGATGCGGAACGCAGCCTCGTTCCTGACGACGCTCGACGAGAGCACGCTCTATCAGGTCGACTCCGTCTCCGAGGACGTTTTCCATGACGCCAAAGCAACGTTTGTCGAGTGGACGGATCTGGATGCGTCGCTCACCGATTTTACTGTTGTAGCCCATATGGACGACTTAGGGATCGATCACATCCTTACGTACGACCGGCACTACGATGCGTTCGACGTGACACCGCTCCCGTATCGCAATCAGAGCTAAACGTCCCGTATGTCCGAACCCCCGCAGGACGGCGTTCAGTCGTGGGATAAGTCGATGAGCGCCCGCGACCGCATTCGGGCGGTCGCCGAGTCACTTCGGGAACCCCGCTCAGTTAACTGGATCAGCGAGCAGGCCGACGCCGCCTAGAGCACGACCAACGAGGAGCTCCAGGATCTCGTTGACCAGGGGCAACTGCGTCGCGTCGAGGCTGGCGAGACGACTCGCTATCAGCCGGACTACACGCGCCTGCTCTTCGAGGAAATCCGTTCGCTCATCGAGGAGAACACGCGCGAGGAGCTGCGCAACGAATTGGCGGCGATCACCGAAGAGATAGAGGAGTGGCAGGCGACCTACGATGTCGAGACGTGGGAAGAGCTCGAACAGTCGCTTGCTGATGGCGATCTCTCAAGTGACGAACTTCACGAACGCCGTGACGTGATTACACGCTGGGAAGAGAATCTGGAGGACCGTCGCCTCATCAAGCACGCGTTGGTGCTCTACTCGGATGTCGAAGCTGCTCGCGAGCAGATGATGGACCTGGCTGACCGCGCCATGCGATAATGCCGCCTCACGGCGGGTTTGATGCGCTATTCAACTGGTCGACGTTGTTGTCCTCGTACGCTGCCCGCCACATTGCGTGGACGGCACGTGTCACGAGTGAGACTTCAGTCACGTCGATACACGACGGTTCGGCGTCCGTCGTTGCGGCCGCAGGCGTGGGATGGAAATGACTTTCGGGCGAGTGTGTCCGGGTGACGATCGAAGCGCCAATTGACACCGTCGCTATCGACTTGACATCCCCCCGCGCTAAAGCGTGAGGATTCCTCCGTTGGGGATTCGGCTATCGACCCACGGAGGCAACTTGCGGGTTTGTGCGCGCTTCTTTGGGACTTTCGTGAGGGTGTGGTTGCCCCGACCAGTCGTGGTCGTCCCACTCGAATCGCACGGGCCGTGCCATCGGCCTGACTTCCATATCGCTGTTTTCTCGAAGGAACGTCTCTGACGCTGTGAGGTCGGCGTGTCCCTCGAAGCCACACGAACACGTCAACGTATCTCCGTGGCGAACCGTCTCCTCGTGGTCCCCACACTCAGGACACGTCTGACTCGTCCACACTTCCGACTCGGCTTCAACACTAATGCCGTACTCCTCACAGACGCACGCGAGGCGGTGGATGAACTTCTTGAACGCCCAGAAGTTGTGCGTCTTCTCATGCACCCTGACCCACCAGTGCGTGTCCAGCACGTCAGTCAAATCCCCCACGTACACCGTCGCCACGCCCTCGTCGTACAATCGTTCAATGAGGTCGCGCACCAACGCGTTCTGCGCGTGGTCACGGCGTTTCGTCCGCTGTCGGTACAGCCGTCGAATCCGCTTCGAGGAGTAGCGATCCTCATGGAGTTTGGACTGCAAGCGGGCGATTTCGTTTGTTGTCTCGCGGAACCGTCCGAACAACTCACGACCGTCGTAGAGGTACTGGTTCCCAGTGGTCGTGGAACAGGCGACGAGATTGTTCGCGCCAACGTCAAGGGCGGCTTCGTGAGAAGCCAGTGGTGAATCCAGTCGAGAATCAG